>NZ_JBPQTW010000032.1:0-47886 GCF_051386535.1 Streptomyces sp. URMC 127 | reverse complement strand
GGGGAGGCGCCCGGGAAAGCGGGGGGCTGGCATGAACGCGGGGCTGGCATGAACGCGCTAAGTGGTGCCAGGACCATAGAAGGTCTGGACCAGAGGGGTCAATGGTTTGGACCAACCCCGTTCACGACTCCGTCACACGGCCGTTGTCCCTGGTGCGCGACTTGTCAACCCGTGACGTCCGCCCGCCGATCGGGCATACTCCAAGCCGCCACAGCCGCAGGTCATCCGGTGCCGCGATCCGGCACGGGATCATCGGCTGGGGCATCCCCGGCAGCGGCGCCACACCCTTGCGCGCCCCTCGCCGCAGCGCCCGACAGGGAGGAGAGCGCCGCCATGACCGACCACGGCCCGCAGCCGGTGGAGCGACAGCTGCCCACCGAGGAGGCCCGCGACCTGCTCGCGCTCGTGCGCGACCTGGTGCAGCGGGAGGTCGAGCCCGTCGCGGCCGAGGAGGAGGAAGCCGGGCGCTTCCCCCGCGAGGTCTTCCGGCTGCTGTCCGCCTCCGGACTGCTCGCCCTGCCCTACACCGAGGAGTTCGGCGGCGGCGACCAGCCCTACGAGGTCTACCTGCAGGTCCTGGAGGAGCTCGCGGCCGCCCGCCTCACCGTGGGCCTCGGCGTCAGCGTGCACACCCTCGCCTGCCACGCGCTCGCCGGCTACGGCACCAAGCAGCAGCAGGCCGAGCACCTGCCGGACATGCTCGGCGGCGGCCTCCTCGGCGCCTACTGCCTCTCCGAGCCCTCCTCCGGCTCCGACGCCGCCTCGCTGCGCACCCGCGCCACCCGCGACGGCGACACGTGGACCATCGAGGGCACCAAGGCCTGGATCACCCACGGCGGCATCGCGGACTTCTACACCGTGCTGGCCCGTACGGGAGGCGAGGGCGCCCACGGCATCACCGCCTTCCTCGTCCCCGGCGACGCCCCCGGCCTCACGGCCGCGGCGCCCGAGCGGAAGATGGGCATGAAGGGCTCGCCGACGGCCCAGCTGCACTTCGACGGCGTGCGGGTGCCGGACGCCCGGCGCATCGGAGAAGAGGGGCAGGGCTTCGCGATCGCCCTGTCCGCACTGGACTCCGGGCGTCTGGGCATCGCGGCCTGCGCGATCGGCGTCGCCCAGGCCGCGCTGGACGAGGCGCTGGCCTTCACCGCCGGGCGGCAGCAGTTCGGCCGCCCGATCGCCGACTTCCAGGGCCTGCGCTTCATGCTCGCCGACATGGCCACCCAGATCGAGGCGGGCCGCGCGCTCTACCTCGCCGCGGCGCGGCTGCGCGACGCCGGCCTTCCGTTCTCCAAGCAGGCGGCGATGGCCAAGCTCTTCTGCACCGACGCGGCCATGCGCGTGACCGTCGACGCCGTGCAGCTGCTGGGCGGCTACGGCTACACGGCGGACTTCCCGGCCGAGCGCTACATGCGCGAGGCCAAGGTGCTGCAGATCGTCGAGGGCACCAACCAGATCCAGCGGATGGTGATCGCCCGTCACCTGGCGGGCCCCGAGAGCCACTGAGCGGCTGCGCGGCGGGCGGGCTCCACGCGGCCCGCCCGCCGGAAGCGCTCCGTCAGGACGGCCGGCGCATCTCCGGGACGCGGACCGGGCGCGAGCCGGGACCCCCGATGTGGGAGAACGGCTGCGTCCGCCAGTCCAGGCTCTCCGGCAGCGTGAGCATCAGCGCCGCGTCGAACTCCTGGCCGTCCGGCGACTCGTCCGCCGCGGCGGCGTCCTCCATGGCGCGGCCGGAGCCCGGGCACACGGTGAGCCCGAAGGGATTCCACGGCGAGGGGCACAGCGCGTGCTCGGGGAGCACGTCCTCGTCGGGAAGCAGCGCGATCGGGCGCGCGCAGTCCGGGCACGTCACCCGGAACATCGTGCTGGTGTCCACCTCATAGGGCTCGTACGGGCTGCCGTCGCCCTCGTTCAGGCGTTCCAGGCTGGGCATAGTCTTTCTCCCCCTCGGATTGGCCGGCCAGGCACCTCGGCCTCGGCCACAGCAAGCACTTCCCGCGTGACGAGCCGGGTAATCGCCGCATCACGGAGGACACGGGTGCATATCTGTGTTGTTCGTCACATGTCTTTGTGCCTGCTCGTGCGCCCCCGCGGAGCCGTCGACTGTGCCGCTCCGCCCCGGAACCAGTAGGTTGATCCGCGTGGAGGAGCTGGACAGAGAAATCGTGGAACTGCTCGTCAAGGACGGGCGGATGAGCTACACCGACCTGGGGAAGGCCACGGGCCTGTCCACCTCGGCGGTGCACCAGCGCGTGCGCCGGCTCGAACAGCGGGGCGTCATCCGCGGCTACGCGGCCGTCGTCGACCCCGAGGCGGTCGGGCTGCCGCTGACCGCCTTCATCTCGGTGAAGCCGTTCGACCCCAGCGCTCCCGACGACATCGCCGACCGGCTCGCCGAGATCCCCGAGATCGAGGCGTGCCACAGCGTCGCCGGCGACGAGAACTACATCCTCAAGGTGCGGGTCGCCACGCCGCTGGAGCTGGAGCACCTGCTGGCGCGGATCCGCTCCCTCGCGGGCGTCTCGACGCGCACGACGATCGTGCTCTCCACGCCGTACGAGGCGCGGCCGCCGCGGGTCGGCTGACGCCCCGCCGGAGGGCGGAGCCCCGGTTACGGGAAGGGGCGGGAGAGGGGAGAGACTGATCCCCATGACCGAGCCCCACGCATCCGAGGACAAGCCGCGCACCGTACTGCTGCGCAACGGCGACGTGCACAGCCCCGCCGACCCGTTCGCCACCGCCATGGTCGTCGAGCGCGGCGCCGTCGCCTGGGTCGGCTCCGAAGGAGCCGCCGACTCCTTCGTGGAGGGAGTGGACGAGGTCGTGGACCTCGGCGGCGCCCTCGTCACCCCCGCGTTCACGGACGCACACGTGCACACCACCGCGACCGGCCTCGCGCTCACCGGCCTCGACCTCACCGGCTCCCGCTCCCTGACCGAGGCCCTCGACCGGATCCGGGCGCACGCCGCCGCCCGCCCCGCCGAGGGCGTCCTCCTCGGCCACGGCTGGGACGCCAGCGCGTGGCCCGAGCAGCGCCCCCCGTCCCGCCGCGAGCTGGACGAGGCCACCGGCGGCCGGCCGCTCTACCTCACCCGGTCCGACGTCCACTCGGCCGTCGTCACCACGGCCCTGCTCGACCTCGTGCCCGGCCTCACCGGCCTGGACGGCTACGCCCCCGAGGCGCCGCTGACGGGCGACGCCCACCACGCCGTGCGCGCCGCCGCGCACGCCGGCATCACCGCCGCCCAGCGCGCCGCGGCCCAGACCGCCGCGCTCGACCGCGCCGTCTCCCTCGGCATCGGCTCCGTGCACGAGTGCGCCGGGCCGCAGATCTCCGGTGCCGACGACTTCACCGGGCTGCTGCGCCTGGCCGCCGGCCGCCCGGGCCCGCGCGTCGTCGGCTACTGGGCGGAAGCCGTCGCATCCGCGAACGACGCGGACCGCATCCGCGACCTCGGCGCCGTAGGTGCTGCCGGCGACCTCTTCGTGGACGGCTCCCTCGGCTCGCACACCGCGTGCCTCCACGAGCCGTACGCCGACCTGCCCGGCAGCACCGGCACCGCCCACCTCGACGCGGCCGCCGTCGCCGCCCACGTCGTCGCCTGCACCGAGGCCGGCCTTCAGGCCGGCTTCCACGCCATCGGCGACGCCGCGCTGACCGCCGTCGTGGAGGGCGTCCGCGCCGCGGCGGACAAGCTCGGCCTGGCACGCATCCGCGCCGCCCGGCACCGCGTCGAGCACGCCGAGATGCTCACGCCCGAGCACATCGCGGCCTTCGCCGAGCTCGCCCTCACCGCGTCCGTGCAGCCCGCCTTCGACGCCGCCTGGGGCGGCGACACGGCCATGTACGCCCAGCGCCTCGGCATCGAGCGGGCCCGCACCCTCAACCCGTACGCCGCCCTGCTGCGCGCCGGCGTGCCGCTCGCCCTCGGCTCCGACAGCCCGGTCACCCCGCTCGACCCGTGGGGCACCGTCCGCGCCGCCGCCTTCCACCGCACCCCCGAGCACCGCATCTCGGTCCGGGCCGCGTTCACCGCGCACACGCGCGGCGGCTGGCGGGCCGTCGGCCGCGACGACGCGGGCGTCCTGGTGCCGGGCGCGCCCGCCGACTACGCGGTCTGGCGGGCCGGCGACCTCGTCGTGCAGGTGCCGGACGAGCGCGTGGCGAGCTGGTCCACGGACCCGCGCTCGGGCACCCCGGGCCTGCCCGACCTGACGCCCGGCACCGAGCTGCCGGTCTGCCTGCGCACGGTCGTCGCCGGGCACACCGTCTACGAGCGTCCGAACGAGTGACCCCGCGCCCGGTGCGTACCGCCGAACGATGAGAGACCGGCCTGTCGCCGCCCGTGATCACTCGCCGTACTGACCTGCTGATTTAGTGCATACCACCAGGTCACAGAGGTGTTGACAGGGTCCGGGCGGCGGCCGGTAGGTTCTGCGGAGTCCACCACAGGACGTCCGGCCGGGGCACTTCCACACAGTCGTCGAACGCCGCTGGGCCATGGGGCGGTGCGCCGGGGAGCGGTCACCGCCACTGGCAGCCAGGTTCCAGCGCACGGGGGCGAGGGAGGTGCCGCCGGGCCGGCAGGTGCGACCCGGGTGGGGCCCGGACGTTCAGTAGACAACGGCTCTCGGTCGACCCGCAGCCAGCGGGGCCCGGGCCGGCCCGAAGGACGCCGGGCCCCCATTCGCCCCACCCGTTTCTCCAGTGCCTTCCCTCGGCCCTGCGCGCGTACCCGGAGGCGGGCACGGCGCCCCCGGCGAGGTACCGTCGGGCTCACACCCCCACGTCAGCAGGAAGGCTCGCCCGTGCCCCCGGGTCCCGAAACCACCGCCGGAGCCGCCGAGGCACCCGCCCCCGGCGACGAGCGCGGCCCGGCCGCGCCGCAGGAGGCCGCACCCGCCGCCGGTGAGGCCGCGCCCGCCCCGCAGGCGCGCCCCGGCCGCGCCGTGCGCCTCGCCCGGCTCGCGCGCCGCGAGGCGGCCCGCACCGGGATCGCCGCGCTCTGCGGCGTCGCGTTCGCGCTGTCCTTCCCGCCCTACGACGTGTGGCCGCTGTCGATCGCGGCCGTCGCCGCGCTGGCCCTGCTGACGCGCGGGCGCACCGCCCGCCAGGGCGCCTGGACCGGCTTCGCCTTCGCCCTCCCCTTCTTCTTCGTGCTGCTGCGCTGGCTGCGCGTCGTCGGCTACGACGCCGTGACCGGCCTGTCGATCGCCGAGGCCCTGTTCGTGGCGGCCCTCGGCGCGGCCCTCGCCCTCGTCTCCCGGCTGCGCGCGTGGCCGCTGTGGGGCGCCTGCCTGTGGGTCGCGCAGGAGCTGGCCCGCGACCGGCTGCCGCTGGGCGGCTTCCCCTGGGGCCGGCTCGCCTTCGCCAACACCGGCTCGCCCTTCACCCCGCTCGCCGCGCTCGGCGGCGCCCCGCTGGTGAGCTTCGCCGTCGCCCTCGCCGGAGGCCTCCTCGCGTACGCCGTCACCGCCGCCGTGAACCTGCGCACGGCCCCGGGGACGGGCGGCAGGCTCCGGGCGGCCCTGGCGGGCGTCGAGGCGCTGGCGCTGGCCGCCGCCGTCCTGCTCGCGGGCTACCCGGTGCCCGTGCCGGTGAAGGCCGACGACGAGGTCAAGGTGGCCCTCGTCCAGGGCAACGTCCAGCACGCAGGCATGGACTTCCTCGGCCGCCCGATGATGATCCTCGACAACCACGCCGAGGCCACCCTCCAGCTGGCCCGGGACGTCAAGGCCGGCCGCGTGCCCCGGCCGGACCTGGTCATCTGGCCGGAGAACTCCTCCGACCTCGACCCCTTCCAGTACCCGCAGGCCTACGACCGCATCGACGAGGCGGTCAAGGCGATCGGCGTGCCCGTCCTCGTCGGCGCCCTGGTGGACCACCCCGGGCAGAGCGGCTACATCGACAACAAGGGCATCGTCTGGGACCCGAAGACCGGCCCCGGCGCCTCCTACGCCAAGCAGCACCCCGTGCCGTTCGGCGAGTACGTGCCCTTCCGCAGCGCCCTGAGCAAGGTCATCACCCGCCTCCAGCGCGTCCAGCGCGACTTCTACCCCGGTGACCACACCGGAGTGATGCGGATCGGCCCGGCCCGGCTCGGCGACGTCATCTGCTTCGAGGTCGCCTACGACGAGATCGTCCGCGACACCGTCAAGGCCGGCGCCCGCGCCCTCGTCGTCCAGACCAACAACGCCACCTACGGCCGGACCGGCCAGCCCGAGCAGCAGCTGGCCATGTCCCGGCTGCGGGCCGTCGAGCACGGCCGCGCCGTGGTCACCGTCGCCACCAGCGGCATCAGCGCCGTGGTCGCCCCGGACGGCACGGTGCAGCAGCGGAGCGAGGAATTCACCCGCGACGTGATCAGCGCCACCCTGCCCCTGCGGGACGGGACGACCCTCGCCGACCGCGCGGGTGCGGCGCCCGAATGGGCGCTCGCTATGGTGGGCCTTCTGTCCTGTGCGGCCGCACTCCTGATCGGCCGTCGGGCACGGACGGACGAGCCGGATCAGCCGGAAAAGAGAGGCCAGCAGTGAACGACGGGCAGCGGAGATTCGGTCCGCTCGGCACGACCTTGGTGATCATCCCGACCTACAACGAGGCGGAGAACATCAAGAGCATCGTCGGACGGGTGCGGTCGGCCGTGCCGGAGGCGCACGTCCTCGTCGCCGACGACAACAGCCCCGACGGCACCGGCAAGCTCGCCGACGAGCTCGCGGGCGACGACGACCACGTCAAGGTCCTGCACCGCAAGGGCAAGGAGGGCCTCGGCGCCGCCTACCTCGCGGGCTTCCGCTGGGGCCTCGACCACGGCTACGGCGTCCTCGTCGAGATGGACGCCGACGGCTCCCACCAGCCCGAGGAACTGCCCCGCCTGCTCACCGCCCTCAAGGGCGCCGACCTGGTGCTGGGCTCCCGCTGGGTGCCCGGCGGCCGGGTCGTGAACTGGCCGAAGTCGCGCGAGTTCCTCTCCCGCGGCGGCTCCACGTACTCCCGGCTGCTCCTGGACGTGCCCATCCGCGACGTCACCGGCGGCTTCCGGGCCTTCCGCCGGGAGACGCTGGAGGGCCTCGGCATGGAGGACGTGGCCTCCCAGGGCTACTGCTTCCAGGTCGACCTGGCCTGGCGGGCCGTCAAGGCCGGCTTCCACGTCGTGGAGGTCCCCATCACCTTCGTCGAGCGCGAGCTCGGCGACAGCAAGATGAGCCGCGACATCGTCGCCGAAGCCCTGTGGCGGGTCACCTCCTGGGGCGTCGGCTCCCGCGTCGGCAAGGCCCTCGGCCGCAAGTAGCCAGGTGGGCCCGGAGGGCCCGGTGGGCGGCGTGCCGGTGCCGTAAGCGGCCCATAAGCGCCGCCCCCGGCTTCGCCGCAGGCCAGGCACACTTGAGGCATGACGTTCGGAGCACAGCAGACGATGAACGGCCGCCCGCCGCAGCGGCGGCGCGCCCGCAGGCTCATCCCTCTCGGAGTGGCCGTCTGGGCCGTCCTGGAGATCTGGCTGCTCACGCTGGTGGCCGGTGCCGCCGGCGGGCTCACCGTCCTCGCCCTGCTGGCCGGCGGCGTCGTCCTCGGCTCGTACGTGATCAAGCGGGCGGGGCGGCGGGCCTGGAAGCGGCTCACCGTCTCCCTGCAGCCCGGCGGCGCGACCGCCGAGCCGGACGGCCGGGACACCGGCGGCAACGCCCTCACCATGCTCGGCGGCCTGCTGATCATCCTGCCCGGCCTGCTCTCCGACGCGGCCGGCCTGCTCTGCCTCTTCCCGCCCACCCGCGCCCTGCTGCGCCGGGCGGGGGAGCGCCGGCTCAGCCGCCCGGCGGCCCCCGGCACGCTCGGTGACGCCTTCCAGCCGGCGAGGATGCACCAGCCCGGCGGCAAGGTCGTCCAGGGCGAGGTCATCCGTGACGACGAGCCGCCCGCGCCGCGCCCGGGCGGCCCGCAGCTGCCGCGCTGAGGGATTCCTTGCTTCGGGCGCCCTGAGGAGTCCTCGCCTTCGGGGGCGCCCCGAGGGAGTCCTCGCCTTCGGGGCGTCGGAGACGCAAAAGGGCCCGGGCCACTGCTTCGGCAGCGGCCCGGGCCCTCTTGTACTGCTTTTACTGCGTGGAGCCCGCTCAGGCGGACTTGCGGGTGTCCCGCGGATGAACGGCGATGTTCATGGCGCCGGAACGGAGGACGGCCAGCCGCTCGGCCAGCACCTCCTCCAGCTCCTCACGGGTACGCCGCTCCATGAGCATGTCCCAGTGCGTACGCGCCGGCTTGCCCTTCTTCTCCTCAGGACCGTCGCCGTCCACCAGGAGTGACACGGCGCCGCACGCCTTGCACTCCCACTCCGGCGGAATCTCCGCCTCTACCGAGAACGGCATCTCGAATCGATGGCCGTTCGGGCATGCGTACTCCACCGCCTGGCGCGGGGCCAGATCGATGCCGCGGTCGGTCTCGTAGCTGGTAACCACAAGTCGCGTGCCGCGGAGAGCTCGCTCACTCATGAATCGTGCCTCCCGGGCTTAGTCGCCCACAGGACAGGTGTCGCTGTCGTCGTCATCCGGTCAACGTCCGGTCGGCGGTGAAGATTCCCGTTGAGGGACATGCGTCGCCCGTCGTGCCGCCCCTTGTTGTACCCACCAACGCCCGTTTTGTCACATCTGGCAACGGATGTCACCCTGCGTTTCTGTCGCTTTAGCGTGCAGTAACGGTTCGTTCGGTGGGTCGAAGGCGTACACTACCGGGCCGCTTCCGCCCGGCCTAAACCAGGTCCGGAACTTTGTCCGCACCCGGCGCCGCAACGGCCGGAACCGATCGCTCCGCAAGCGCGAAGCGGCGCAGGAAGAACTGCGACAGCGGGCCGATCGCCAGGGCGTAGAAGACGGTGCCCGCGCCCACCGAGCCGCCCAGTACGAACCCCGTCGCCAGCACGACGACCTCGATGCACGTCCGCACCAGCCGCACCGAGCGCCCCGTGCGCCGGTGCAGGCCCGTCATCAGGCCGTCCCGCGGGCCCGGGCCGAACCGCGCCGAGATGTAGAGCCCGGTGGCCGCCGCGCACAGCACCACCGAGAAGCCCAGCAGCGGGATCCGCACCCACAGCGACCGCGGGTCGGGCGCCACGCTCAGCGTCGCGTCCATCGCCAGCCCGATGACCAGCACGTTGGAGACCGTCCCCAGGCCCGGCCGCTGCCGCAGCGGGATCCAGAGCAGCAGCACGAGCGCGCCGATCGTGATCGACGCCGCGCCGATCGAGATGCCGGTGTGGCGCGCGACGCCCTGGTTCAGCACGTCCCACGGCGCGAGCCCGAGCCCCGCCCGCAGCTGCAGCGCGCCGCTCACCCCGTACAGCGCGAGCCCGGCGTACAGCTGCAGCAGCCGGCGGGCGAGGGACGCCCCCTCCGGCGCCCCCTCCGGCGTCCCTTCCGGTGATCCCTCCGACGGTCCCCCTGATGCGGACAACGGTTCCTCCTGACGGTCGGCGCGGCCCGGGAAGGCGCGCGCGGCAAACGGAACGGCCACCCGCAGTGGTGCAAGTGGCCTGCCGCATGTCAGTCTGGGGAACAGGTGGACGCATGATCCATGGCCAATCGCCGAAAGGTGGACCGATTCAGATGAGTCATTGGACCTCGTCGGTGGGCGCGCAGAAGCTCGCGCGCCTCCTCGGCTCGCAGCGGGACCGCGAGGCGCAGGGCGGCCGCGGCACGGTCACACCGCTCGGCGGCCGCCGTGCCCCCGCCTACCGCTCCCTCGCCGACGGCATCCGCCTGCTCGTCCTCGAAGGGCGCGTCCCCGTCGCCGCCCGGCTGCCCGCCGAGCGGGAGCTCGCCGCCGCCCTCTCCGTCAGCCGCACCACCGTCGCCGCCGCCTACGAGGCGCTGCGCGGCGAGGGCTTCCTCGAGTCCCGGCGCGGCGCCGGCAGCTGGACCGCGGTCCCGGCGGGCAGCCCGCTGCCCACCCGCGCCCTGGACCCGCTGCCGCCCGAGGCCGCCGGCTCGGTCATCGACCTCGGCTGCGCCGCCCTGCCCGCCCCCGAGCCCTGGCTCGGCCGCGCCTTCCGGGGCGCGCTGGAGGAGCTGCCGCCCCACGCCGCCACCCACGGCGACTACCCCGCCGGGCTGCCCGCCCTGCGCCAGGCGGTCGCCGACCGCTACACCGCCCGCGGCGTGCCCACCATGCCCGAGCAGATCATGATCACCACGGGTGCCATGGGTGCCGTCGCCGCCATCTGCCGGCTCTTCGCCGGCCGCGGCGAGCGGGTCGCCGTCGACTCGCCCTCGTACGCCAACGTCCTCCAGCTCATGCGCGAGGCCGGTGCCCGGCTGGTGCCCGTCGCCATGGGCGACGGCCTCGCCGGCTGGGACCTGCCGGCCTGGCGGCAGGTGCTGCGCGACGCCGCCCCCCGCATGGCCTACGTCATCGGCGACTTCCACAACCCCACCGGCGCCCTCGCCACGGAGGAGCAGCGCCGGCAGCTCGTCGAGACGGCGCGCGCGGCGGGCACGCTGCTCGTCGCCGACGAGACCATGGCCGACCTCTGCCTGGAGCCCGGCCTGGAACTGCCGCGGCCCGTCTGCGCCTTCGACCCCGCCGGCAGCGCCGTCATCACCGTCGGCTCCGCCAGCAAGTCCTTCTGGGCGGGCCTGCGGATCGGCTGGGTGCGGGCCGCGCCCGACGTCATCCGCAGCCTCGTCGCCGCCCGCGCCTACGCGGACCTCGGCACGCCCGTGCTCGAACAGCTCGCCGTCACCTGGCTGCTGACCACCGAGGGCTGGGACGCGGCGGTCGGGATACGGCGCACGACGACGCGCGAGAGCCGCGACTCGCTCGTGGCGGCGGTGCGGCGCCATCTGCCCGACTGGGAGTTCACCGTGCCGCGCGGCGGCCTCACGCTGTGGGTCCGCACCGGCGGCCTGTCCGGCTCCCGGATCGCCGAGGCGGGGGAGCGGCTCGGGGTACGGGTGCCGTCCGGCCCGCGCTTCGGGGTCGACGGCGCCTTCGAGGGCTACGTCCGGCTGCCGTTCACCGTCACGGGCGCGGTCGCGGAGGAGGCCGCGTCCCGCCTGGCGGAGGCGTCCCGCCTGGTGGCGAGCGGCGCGACGGCAGCGGTGGAAATGCCCCGCACGTACGTGGCCTGACCGCGGACCGGCCCGCGGCGCCGACGCCGGGCGCCGGGGCGGCCTTGGGCGCGTACGGCACCGCCGGCTGCCGCCGCGGGGGTTGGGCGCCGCTGCGGCGGCATGGGGTTGCGGGGTCCGGCCGAGGTGGCGGTTGCACTTTGTCTCCGCCGCGACGGCGAGCGACCGGCGACGTCGTTTCCGGCGGTGCCGGTCCGGCGCGGGCTGGGTGCGGCACCGCCGGCTGCCACCGCGGGGGTTGGGCGCCGCTGCGGCGGCATGGGGTTGCGTGGTCCGGCCGGGGTGGCGGTTGCACTTTGTCTCCGCCGCGGCGGCGAGTAACCGGCGATGACGTGTCCGGCGGTGCCGGTCCGGCGTGGGGTGGGGTGCGGCACCGCCGGCTGCCGCCGCGGGGGTTGGGCACCGCTGCGGCGGGACGGGGTTGCGGGGTCCGGCCGAGGTGCCGGTTGCACTTTGTCTCCGCCGCGGCGGCGAGTAACCGGCGACGTCGTTTCCGGCGGTGCCGGACCGGCGTGGGGGTGGGTGCGGCACCGCCGGCTGCCGCCGCGGGGGCTGGCCGCCGCTGCGGCGGGATCGGGTTGCGCGGTCCGGTCGAGGCGGCTGCCGGGTCTCGTCTCCGCCACGAGTGCGTGCAGTCCTGGTCTGCGGCGGACGCTGTGTCTTCCCCGCCGCGGCGGCGAGCAACCAGCGACGACGTGTCCGGCGGTGCCGGACGGTCTGGGGCGAGGGCGGCGCCGCCGGCCCCCGCCGCGGCGGTCCGTGCTACGTGGGTGCCGGGGCGTGGTCCGGCGGCAGGAGGGCCAGGACCGCGCGGCGTTCCTGGTCGGACGTTTCCTCGTCGTACGGGTCGGGCGTCGCCGGCACCTGCATCCGGTGCACCGGGCCCGAGCCCAGCCGGGCGTAGCCGCGTCCCGGCGGCACCTCCAGCGGGGGCGTGGTCCGCGGCGGGGCGCCCAGCACGGTCCGCACCTGTTCGTCGGTGACGGCGCCCAGGAGCACGCGGGCGCGCGTGTGCGTGAGCACCTCCGCGTCCAGCAGGGCGGAGCTCTCCAGCTGTTCGCCCACGACGACCGTGACGTTCGCGATCCGCCCGTGCCGCAGCGGCACCCGCAGCAGCTCCTGGGGGTCGGGCCGGCCCGCCCCCGCGGCCAGGTGGCCGAGCGAGGCGGGCCGGTCGACGACGATCCACAGGGGGCGGCGGACGTCCTCCGGCGCCCGGTACCCCTCGTGGCGGGCGCGGTTGGCCGTCATGAGCCGCCGCTCGGTCTCGTGCGTGGCCCACTCCAGGGCGGCGAGGGCGCCGGTGGCCGAGGACTCGACGGCCAGCACGCCGTCCCGGCCGCGGAGGAAGGAGAACTCGCCGGAGCCGCTGCCGTCGACGGCGAGCACGTCGCCCTGGTGCAGGGCCTGCAGCGCGAGTGAGCGCAGCAGCGTGCTGGTGCCGGCCGCGGGCCGGCCGAGGACCAGCAGGTGCGGCTCCGTGGAGCGCGGTCCGGTGCGCCACAGCACCGGCGGTTCGTCGCGGCGGCCGGTGCCGTGGAAGACGGGCAGCGTGCGGTGCACCGTACCCGGGTCGGTGAAGCCGAGGACGGCCTCGCCGGGCGCGGTCACGAACCGCTGGGCGACGATGTCGGCCGGCAGCGCCGGGAGCGCGTGCATCCGCAGGCGGTTGGCCTCCTCGTCCCAGTCGAAGCGGTACTCGCGCCCCCGCCCGGCCTTCGTCCGCAGCAACTGCTCGATCCTGGACCGGGCTTCCGGCTCTCCGTCGGTGAAGTAGGCGGGGTAGCGCAGCTCCAGGGAGACGAGCCGGCCCGCGTGGTCGAAGGAGTGGGCGGTGAACGCCTCCTCCCGGTCGCCGTCGTGCGCGTAGAGCGGCGCCGGGTCCTCCGGGACCGAGAGGTACGGCACGAGGGCCTCGTACAGCGCCTGGAGCCGCTCGTCCTCGCTCTCGCGCACCGTCTCGTGCGCGGAGTCGCGGTCGCGGCCGGCCCAGGCCGCCACCGTCATCAGGACGACGCCGGCGAGGACCGGCCCGTACGGCACGAGCGCGACGATGGCCGTGCACGAGCCGGCCAGCAGCAGCGTCGGGCCGCGGCGGTCGCCCGGCGTCTCCAGCCACTTGCGCCACACCCCGGCGGCCAGGACGCGCAGGCCGCGCGCGATGACGCAGAGCGGGTGGAATATGTCGGCCGCGCCGTCGGCCGCCGTGCGCGCGAGCTCCTGACCGCGGGCGACGGGCCTGCCGCCGGCCAGGGCGCGGGGGAGCTGTCGTGGTGCCACGTCGGTCTCCTCCTGCGGGTGTTGGCGGCGGGTGCGGTCAGAACTTGAGACCGCCCAGGAGCCCCGCGAGGCTGGCGCTGCCGGCCCTGATGCTGGGGGCGATGGCCGTGCTGGAGAGGTAGAAGCCGAAGAGGGCGCAGACGATGGCGTGGCTGGCCTTCAGGCTGTCCTTGCGGAAGAACAGGAAGACGATGACACCGAACAGCACGACGCCGGAGATGGACAGAATCATGTTGGTTCTCCTGAGCGGGTCGAGGGGTTCACCATGAGCTCCTCAGGACTCACAGAAAGTATTAATGCGACGAAAAGACCTCGCAGTTCGATCAGTTCGCTCAGTGGGCGCTTTCCGTGACCACGGGAGGGCGCGGCAGGAGGCTGCAAAAATGCAAACCACCTGACGGGGCCGGGGGTCGCGCCCCATACACCGGCACCGGCCGGTTGCGGAGCATCCCGCGCAGGTGTCCGGCAATTCACCCGAACGGGCGCGTCCGTGCCTGCCGGACAGCGCGCGGCACCCGTACATAGGGTGGGGGCACACCGATATCGCGTGCACCCATGCGAACCGACCGGAGGACCGCGGACCCATGAGCGACCAGACCCCCGAGACCGAGCCCGCCCACGACCCCGAGGTGCTCCAGCTCGCGGCCAAGGTCTTCGACCTGGCGCGGCACGGCGACACCGACACGCTCGCCGCGTACGTGGACGCCGGCGTGCCGGCCAACCTCACCAACGACCGCGGCGACTCGCTGGTCATGCTGGCGGCCTACCACGGCCACCTGGACGCGGTCGTGGCCCTCCTGGAGCGCGGGGCGGACCCGAACCGGTCCAACGACCGCGGGCAGACCCCCCTCGCGGGCGCCGTCTTCAAGGGCGAGGACGAGATCGTCCGCACCCTGCTGGCGCACGGCGCCGACCCCGCCGCCGGCGCGCCGTCCGCCGTCGAGGCGGCGGGGGTCTTCGGGCGGCAGGACCTGCTGGAGCTCTTCCGGGGCGAGTGAGCCCGCCGTCGCCGTTCCGGCGGCGACCGGACCCGTCCGCGACGGCCGGTCCGGCACCGCCGGCCCGGCCGCTCGTGGCCGATCACCGTTGCGGCGGCAGTGATGCCGCCACCCTCAACCCGTAGCGCCCAGCGCCAGCACCGTTTCCACCGTGTCGGCGTCCTCCGCCCGCTTGTCCTCCCGGTAGCGGACGACCCGCGCGAACCGCAGCGTCACCCCCGCCGGGTACCGGGAGGACCTCTGGATGCCGTCGAAGGCGACCTCCACCACCAGCTCCGGCCGGACCCGCACCACGAAGCCGTCGTCGCCGGTGGCCAGCTCCCGCAGCCGCTCCGTCTGCCACGCCAGCATCGCGTCCGTCATCCCCTTGAACGTCTTGCCGAGCATGGCGAACGTGCCGTCCGGCCGCCGCGCGCCCAGGTGCAGGTTCGACAGCTTGCCCGTGCGGCGGCCGTGCCCCCACTCCGCCGCCAGCACCACCAGGTCCAGCGTGTGCACCGGCTTCACCTTCAGCCACGCCGAGCCCCGCCGTCCCGCCGTGTAGGGCGCGGCCAGCGCCTTGACCACCACGCCCTCGTGGCCGCGCCGCAGCACCTCCTCCGCGAAGTCCCGCGCCGCGGCGCGCTCTTCGGCCTCCGCCGGGTCCGCGACCACCAGGCGCCGCACGCGCAGCGGCCCGGGCACCACCCGCGCCAGCTCCGCGTGGCGGCCGGCCGTGGGCAGCGCCAGCAGGTCGCGGCCGTCCACGGCCAGCAGGTCGAAGAAGACCGGCGACAGCGGCACCGTCACCGCCGCCCCGGCCACGTCCAGCCGCGAGCCGACCCGGCCCGCCGTCTCCTGGAACGGCCGCGGCCGGCCTTCCGCGTCCAGCGCGATCACCTCGCCGTCCAGCACGGCGGAGGACACCGGCAGCTCCAGCGCCACGCGGCACAGCTCGGGGAGCCGCTCGGTGACCTCCTCCAGCCGGCGCGTCCAGATCCGTACGGACCCGCCGTCCCGGTGCACCTGGACGCGGATGCCGTCGAGCTTCTCCTCGACGGCGCACGGCCCGAGCCGGTCCAGCGCCTCGTCGACGTCCGCGGCGGTCTGCGCCAGCATCGGCTGCACCGGGCGCCCGACCTCCAGCCGGAAGTCCGCCAGCGCCGCCGGGCCCCGCGCCAGCAGTTCCCCGGCGACCGCGGCGAGCGAGCCGCTCAGCATCACGGCCCGCCGCACCTCGGCGGGGTCGGCTCCGGCGGCGGCCGCAAGGCCCTCGGCCGCGGCCGCGTCCAGGGCGCCCTGGCGCAGCTCCCCGCCGAGCAGGCCCCGCAGGAAGCGCTGCTCCTGCGCGGTGGCCGCGCCCATCAGCGCGCCGACCAGGCGGCGCCGCTCGGCCTGCGCGCCCTTGCCGGCGACCGCGGCGAGGGCGCCGACCGCGCGGTCCACCTCCGCGACCGTCAGCACCGGCACGGCCGCGGGCGCCGGGAGGTCGCGCAGCACGCTCCATCCGACGCCGACCCTGCCCTGCGGCAGCCTCCCCGACAGGTACGTCAGGGCGATGGGCGCCTCGTGCGGGTCGGCGCCGCGGAAGAGACCGGCCAGCAGGGCGGTCTTCTCCGACCGCGCGGACGTCGCGGCCATCTCGGCGGACACGCGGGCGACATCGGCCAGGAGCATGTCTTCCAATGTGACCGCTGCGGCGGCGGGCCACCACCCGGGCCCGGGGAAGCCCCGGGCCCCGGAGCAGACCGGGCGAGGCCTACCGCTGCCGCTCCCAGAACGCGCAGTGGTGGGCGGCGCCGAAGTCGGCGGGCCGGATGCCGCCCGCGCCCGGCGCGAGGGACAGCGTGAGCGGGTCCCGGTCCCGGAAGAGCGGCCAGCGCGGGGCACCGGGCGCGTTCGGGTCACCGGTGCGCGCGAAGCGCGTCCAGTAGCCGGTCATCCGGTCCGACAGCGCGACCTGGGCCTCGGTCAGCGGCTTCTGCAGGGGGAAGGCGGTGAACAGGTAGGCCAGTTCGAAGGCGTGCGAGGCCCCGTAGGGGAAGCCGGGGCGGACCGGGATCCCCTCCACGAGGGGCGCGTCGCGGTCGGCGAACTCGTAGGCGTACGTGGGCACGCGCCCGGCCAGCGCCTTGTTCGCGCGGTACGACCCGCACGCGAACGTGGCGTCGGTGAGCAGCGCCGACCAGGCCAGCGCGGGCGTGGGGTAGGCGGACAGGGGGTACTCCGCCGCGACGGCGTCCGCGGACGCGCCGAAGGAGTCCGTCAGGCGGGCGCGGTAGTCGTGCTCGTTCCGCAGCGGGTACGTGTCCAGGTTGATGCCGACGAACAGCCGCATCTCGTCGCTGGTCGAGCCCTGGACCACCGGCACCCGGTGGAAGCGGCCGGCGGCCAGCGCGCGGTCCGGCGCCTCCGGCAGCAGGGCGTTGCCGTAGGCGGGCGTGCTGAAGAGCTGCGACAGTTCGGGCGTCACCAGCTTCTCCGCGCTCATCCCGCGCAGGCAGTCCAGCGCTCCGGGCCCCCGGCAGCCGAGCCGCGCGGCCGCGGCGGCGCCCGCGTCCTGGACGGCCTTCTGCGGCGCGGAGAAGGAGAAGGCCGGCGTGCCGGGCACGACGGCGCCGCGGGGGAACGTCGTGGTGCACGAGCCGCTCTGCAGCACGGCCTTGTGGAAGAGGCCGGCCGCGGTGGGCGAGGTGAGCTGGGCACAGGTGCTGATCGCGCCCGCCGATTCGCCGAACAGGGTCACGTTGTGCGGGTCGCCGCCGAAGCGCGCGGCGTTGGCCCGCACCCAGCGCAGGGCCGCCTGCTGGTCGGCGAGGCCGAAGGACGGGGCGTCGCCGAGCTCCGGGTGGCCGAAGAAACCGAGGGCGCCCAGCCGGTAGTTGAGGGTGACGACGACGGTGCCGCCGCGCGCTGCCAGCCGCCCGGCGTCGTACTCGCTGCCGGAGCCGCCGGTGAACCCGCCGCCGTGCACCCACACCATGACGGGCCGGCCCCGCTCCGGGGCGCGGCCGGCCGGCGCGGTGACGTTGAGGTACAGGCAGTCCTCGGAGCCGGTGAGCGACCCGGGGCCGAACACCGGCAGCTGCAGGCACTTCGGGCCCGGCGCGCCCGCGTCCCGCACGCCCTCCCAGCGGCGTGCGGGCTGCGGCGCGCGCCACCGCAGCGGGCCGGTCGGCGGGGCGGCGTACGGGATGCCCTCGTACGTGGCGTACGTGCCGTGCGACCTGCCGCGGACGGGGCCGTGGTCGGTGCTCACGACGGGCTCGTCCTGCGTACGGGTCCGCTGTCCCGGCGGCGCGGCGGCGGCGACGGAGGTGACGGAGGTGACGGACAGCAGCGCGAGGAGGAGGGCGAGGAGCGCCCCGCCTCTGCGGTGCGGGAGCCGGACATGCTGCATGCGGATGTCCTTTCGGCCGGCGGGCGCGTGGTCGGGCCCGGGCACCGGGGTAGGTACCCATCGCGGCCCGCCCGTATCTCCGCACCGCACCATTACCGGCCGTCACGTCATGGCCGGGGCCCGATGACCTCCGTCCCCTCGGTGACGGTGATGGCCGCCGCGGGGCACGAGTCCGCCGCGTCCAGCAGCGCCTCGTCCGGGCCCGTCGCCGCTCTCAGCGGCCGGGACCGCTCGTCCTCCAGGTGGAAGAAGTCCGGGGCGAGGGCCGCGCAGATCCCCGAGCCGATGCACGCGCTCCGGTCCACGGTCACCCGCCAGGCCCCGGCGCCCGCCGCCGCTCCCGCGCTCGCGTCCGGCACGGGGCTCACCACGCCACCGGCATCGAGCGCGGCCCGCGGACCAGCATGCCCGTCTTCCACACGACGTCACCGGCCAGGCGGAGCCCCGGCAGCCGCAGGACCAGGGCCCGCAGCGCCTCCTGCAGCTCCAGCCGGGCCAGCGGCGCACCGAGGCAGTGGTGCACGCCGTGGCCGAAGCCGAGGTGCTGGTTGCCTTCGCGGCCGATGTCGAAGGCCTCCGGGTCGGCGAACCGCCCGGCGTCCCGGTTGGCCGCGCCGACGGCCACCAGCACCGCCTCGCCCTTGCGCACCAGCGTCCCGCCCACCTCGGTGTCCTCCAGGGCGTAGCGGGCGAACGACGCGCCCGCGCCCAGCGGGACGAAGCGCATCAGCTCCTCGACGGCGGCCGGCAGCAGGCCCGGGTCGTCGCGCAGCCGGGCCAGCTCGCCGGGGTGGCCGAGGAGGGTGAGCACGAAGTTGGGGACCTGGGTCGCGGTGGTCTCGTGGCCGGCGACCAGGATGCCCACGCACAGGTCGATAAGCTCCAGCTCGGAGAGCCGGTCGTCCACGTCGCGCGCCTCGATCAGGGCCGTCATCAGGTCGTCGGCCGGGTGCGCGCGGTGCTCGCCGATGAGCCCGGCCATGTAGGCCCGCAGCTCGTCCCGGTTCGCCGTCTTCTCCTCGGCGGTCAGCGAACTCGTCGTCAGCGCGGCGTCGCTCCACTTGCGGAACCGCGGCCGGTCCTCCAGCGGCACCCCGAGCAGCCGGCAGATCACCGCCACGGGGATGGGCAGGGCGTAGTCCTCGACCAGGTCGGCGGGCGGGCCCGCCGCCACCATCGCGTCCACCAGGCCCTCGGCGAGCGCGCGCACGTCCGGCCGCAGCTTCTCGACCCGCGGCGTCGTGAACGCCTTGGTGACCAGCGTGCGCAGCCGGGTGTGGTCGGGCGGGTCCATGCTCAGCAGGCCGGTGTCGCGCGGTCCCTCGCCGCGGCGCGGCTCGTCGTGGTGGACGCTCTCGGCGCGGCTGAACCGCCGGTCGCCGAGGACGAGCCGGGCGTCGGCGTAACGGGTGACGAGCCAGGCGGGCTCGCCGTACTCCATGCGGACGCGCAGCAGGCCCTCGCCGCGGCGCGCTTCCGCGTACTTGCCGGACAGCTCCAGTCCGGCGGGGTCGTTGAAGGGATAGGCGGTGGGCTCGTCGTGGGCGATGGACATCCTGGCGCCTCTTTCCTGCCTGGTCTTCTTGCGATTCCCTGGCTCCCCCGCACCGTCGCGGCCCGCGGCCGCGACGACCCCTCAAGCCTCCGCAAAAATGGGTGCCTCAGTCAACAAGGCGTCACCCGGCCGGCCCCGCGGCGCGGGCCCGGCCCGCGCTGTCGCTGATGCGTATCAGCAGCGCCACCATCAGCCAGTTGGCGACGAGCGAGGAGCCGCTCTTGGCGAGGAACGGCAGCGCCTTGCCGGTCAGCGGGATCAGGCCCAGCACCCCGCCCGCCACGACGAAGACCTGCAGGGCCAGGGCCGCCGAGAGCCCCACCGCCAGCAGCTTCCCGAACGGGTCGCGCAGGGCCACCGCCGTGCTCAGGCCCCGCTGGGCCAGCAGCGCGTAGAGCATCAGCACGACCATCGTCCCGGCCAGGCCCAGCTCCTCGCCGACCGTGGTGAGGATGAAGTCGCTGCGGCCGGCGAACCCGATCAGATCCGGGTGGCCCCGGCCGAGGCCGGTGCCCGTCACGCCGCCGCTGCCGAAGCCGAACAGCGCCTTCGCGAGCTGGTCCGAACCGGCGCTCTGGCTGTGCAGCGCCGCGAACGGGTGCTGCCAGGCGTCGATGCGGCCCTTGACGTGCGGCTCGGCCGAGCCGACCACGACGGCGCCCGCCGCCGCCATCAGCACCCCGCACAGCACCCAGCTGAACCGCTCGGTCGCCGCGTACAGCATCACCACGAACAGCCCGAAGAAGATCAGCGACGTGCCCAGGTCACGCTCGAAGACGAGCACCAGCAGGCTCAGCACCCACACGGTCAGGATCGGCGCGAGCTGGCGGCCCGGAGGCAGCCGCACCCCCAGCACCTTGCGTCCCGTGAGCGCCAGCGCGTGCCGGTGGATCACCAGATAGCCCGCGAAGAACACCGCGATCATCGTCTTGACGAACTCGCCCGGCTGGAACGACAGCGGGCCGACGAAGATCCACCGCTTGGCGCCGTAGGTGTCGCCCGGGAAGAACGCCGGGGCCATCAGCAGCACCAGCGCCACGGCCATCGTCAGGAAGATGTAGCGCTGGAGCCTGCGGTGGTCCGGCAGGACGATCAGCAGCGCCACGCACAGGGCCACGCCGATGACGGTCCACATCAGCTGGCCCGAGGCCGTCGGGGGCGAGGAGTAGCGCGCGCCGTACGAGAAGTCCAGCCGGTACAGCAGCACCAGGCCGGTCCCCGACAGCAGCACGGCCAGCGGAAGGATCAGGGGATCGGCGTACGGCGCCCAGCGGCGCACGGCCAGGTGCGGCACCAGCGCGAGGCACACCATGGCGCCCGCGAAGCCGGCGAAGCCGCCCGGGACCCGGCCGGCCGTCGCCAGGCCGGTGTAGACGTAGCCGAAACAGCTGATCAGCACGGCCAGGCCGAGCAGCAGCGCCTCACGGCTCCGCCGCGCCGCCGCCGACGGGCCCCGCGTCCGCACGCGGTGCTCGTCCCTGCCGTCGAGGTGCACGGAATCCACGGTCACACCGCTCACTATCGGCGGTCCGGGCTGAAGAAAACCTGAGATTCCTGAACGAACTTTCAGGAATCGGACGCACTGCTCGATGCGGCGCCCGGCACCGGGAAGCGCGCCACCAGCCGCGCTCCCTGCCCGTCCGGCGCCACGGCCAGGGTCCCGCCGTGGGCACGCGCGATCTCCCGCGCGATGGCCAGGCCCAGCCCGCTGCCGCCGCTCTCCCGGTCGCGCGCCGGGTCCAGCCGCACGAAGCGCTCGAAGACCCGCTCGCGCTCGTCCTCGGGGATCCCCGGCCCGTCGTCGGCCACCTCCAGCACCGCCTGCCCCGCCGCCTCGTCGAGCGACGCCGTGATCACCACCCGCGAGGCGGCGTGCCGCAGCGCGTTGTCGACCAGGTTCGCCAGCAGGCGCTCCAGCTGGCCGGTCCGTCCGCGCAGCGGCACCGGGGCGCCGGCGCGCACGCTCACCGGCACCCGGGGCGCCGGCCGCCGGGCCGCCTCCTCGGCCGCCAGCAGCGCGAGGTCCGCCGGCTCGGCGGGCGCCATCGGCGCCCGCGCGTCGAACCGGGCCAGGAGCAGCAGGTCCGCCGCCACGTGCTGCAGGCGGACGGTCTCCTCCAGCGCCGCCCGGACGGCCGCGGGCGGCGGCCCGCCCGGCGCGGCCAGCGCGACCTCCAGCCGCGAGCGCACCGCGGCCACGGGGTTGCGCAGCTCGTGCGAGGCGTCGGCGACGAACTGCCGCTGCCGGCCGACCGCGAGCTCCAGCCGGTCCAGCGTGGCGTTGACCGTACGGGCCAGCTCGGCCACCTCGTCGCCGGCCGTCGGCACCGGGACCCGCCGGTCCAGCGCGCTCGCGGTGACGGCCGCCAGCTCCGTGCGGATCGTGGTCACCGGCCGCAGCGCCAGCCCCGTCACCGCCCACGCGATGGCCGCGGCCAGGGCGATCAGCGGCGGCGCGCCCGCGAGGAGCCCCACCGCGACGGCGTGCACGGCGCCGTCGACGTCGTTGAGGACGGTCAGCGCGTACACGTACCGCTCGTGCCGCTCCCCGCCCGGCCCCGGGGGCGGCGCCGAGGCACGCACCGCCACCACGTCGGCGCGGCCGGGGTCGTGGGCCCGGCCCCGCTCGCCGCCCGCCGCGCGCGCCCCGGAGAGGATGCGGTGGGCGGAATCCCGGCCGGCCTCCGGGCGGATCGGCGCCAGCTCCTCGGCGAGGGCCTCCGCGGACGGCCGCGTCGTCGCGACCACCCGGCCCTTCGCGTCCAGGACGAGCACGACGTCGACGCCCGCGCGCGGCGACGCCAGCAGCGACGGCAGCTCCCCGGCGTCCGCCTGCGCCGCCACCTCGCGGGCGGCCAGCTCGGTGCGGCCCGTCGTGGTGTCCAGCAGGTTGGCGCGCAGCACCGTGTACAGCCACGTGCCGCCCACGCCGAGGACCACCGCCATCGCCAGGGCCGCCGCGGCCGCGCACCGGCCCCGCAGCGTACGGGGCAGCCGCAGGGACGGGGACGGGGTCACGCGGCCCCGCCGGCCGGGTCGATGCGGTAGCCGGTGCCGTGCACCGTCACGATCGTGCGCCGGCCGAACGGCGCGTCGATCTTCTTGCGCAGCGAGGAGACGTAGACCTCGACGATGTTGGGATCCGTGCCGCCGGGGAAGTCCCAGACCTCGTCCAGGATCTCCCGCTTGGCGACCGCCCGCCCGGCGTTCTCCAGCAGGCAGCGCAGGACCGACAGCTCACGCGCGGTCAGCTCGATCTCCTGCCCGCCGCGCAGGCAGCGGCGCGCCGCGGGGTCCAGCACCAGGTCCCCCGCGCGCAGCGGCGCCGCCGCCCCGGGGCCGCGCCGGCGGCCCAGCGCCCGCAGCCGGGCGAGCAGCACCACGAAGGAGAACGGCTTGGAGAGGTAGTCGTCCGCCCCCGCGTCCAGCCCCTCCGCCTCGTCGTACTCGCCGTCCTTCGCGGTGAGCATCAGCACCGGCGTCCACTGGCCGAGCCCGCGCAGGCGCCGGCAGATCTCGTAGCCGCTCAGCCCCGGCAGCATCACGTCCAGGACGATCACGTCGTACACGCCGGTGAGCGCCGCCGTAAGGCCCTGGTGGCCGTTGTGGACGACGTCCACCAGATGGCCCTCGGCGGCCAGGCCGTGCCGCAGCGAATCGGCCAGTCCGGCCTCGTCCTCCACTATCAGAATGCGCACGCCCCAAGCGTCACATATGCCACCAGAAGCACTTGCGGCGCGCCCTTCCGGGCTCGCGCGTGATGTCCCGCACACTCGGAGACAGGGCCGTAACCGCCTGATGACCGCCGGGTTGACCCGGGGGAGAGCACGACGCACGCACCCGACCTCACAGGACGGAGCAGTGGTACATCCATGAGCAAACGCCAGAAGGGCCGCAGGCACCGCAGGGTCAACCGCACACCGCGCCCGGTCGGCGCGGGCCGCCTCCGCGCCGCGGCGGCGGCCCCGCGGCCGGCCGTCGCGCGCACGGCTTCGCAGCCGGCCGGAACGGCTGCCCCGGCTGCCCCGGCCGCCCCTGTCGCTCCGGCAGCGACGGCGCCTCCCGCCGTGCCCGCGGCCCCCGTGGCCGAGCTCGGGCGGCACGCCGCGCGCACGTGGGAGAGCCTGCGGACGTGCGGTCCCGAAGGGGCCTCCCTGGAAGAGCTGTGCGCCGCCGCCGGCTACCAGCCGCGCACCGTCACCAAGCACGTCCAGGGCCTCGCGGACCTGGGCCTGGCCGAACTCCGCGGCGAGCGCTGGTACGCGCGTGACATGGCGGCGCTCGGGGGGCGTTAGGCCCTGCCCCGGGCTGCGCGCCGCGGCGGCGGAGGGGGGCGCGTGGCGCCCCCCAGGCCGTCCCGCGCCGGGCCCGCGGCGGCGTCGAAGACGGCCTGACCACGGGTATCCCGTACGGCTCGCCGCAGGCGACACGTTCCCGCCGCGGCGGTGCTCGGCCACAGTGATGACGACCGGCGGTGCCGGGCACCGCCCGCCGGCCCGCAGGGCACCGGGCGGCCCGGCCCCCGCGAGGACCGGGCCGCCCGTGGGCCTATCGCCACCGAGGCCGGGGCGGCCCGCCCGGTGGGCTGAAGCCGTCGTCCTCCAAGCGGCGGTCCAGCGCCGCCAGGACCGCCTCGTGACGGGCCAGGGCCTCCGCCGCGCGCTCCAGCGAGCGCGCGGCCGTCTCGGCCCGGTCCGCATGGGCGATCATCCGCTTGCGCAGCGCCGCCCCCTCCGGACCCAGCGACGCCACCTCCTCCGCGCTCGACCGCAGCCGGGCCGCCTGCTCCCGCAGCGAGCAGGCCTGCGCCCGGACGGGCCGCGACCAGGGCGCGTGCTCCGCGCCGGCGCCCGTCACCGGATCCCTCCGGGCCGCAGCATCCGCCACGGCGCGAACGCGTTGCGCACGCCCCGCAGCGCCGGCTCCAGCTCCGGGTGGTGGCGCAGGAGCACGTCGGCCATGCCGGTGCGGTCGATCCACTCCATGCCCTCGGGGGTGTAGACCTCCGGGCGGTAATCCCGGGTGAAGAAGCGGTCGCTCTTCAGCCGCCGGGACGCCATCAGCACGAACAGCCGGAACGCCGTGTCGCTGAACGCGAACCCCCGCGGCCGCCGCTCGGCGTACATGCCGACCATGGTGTCGACGCGGTCCAGCCGGCCCTCGTAGACCTCGCGCAGCTCCGCGGCGAGCCCCACGTCACCGCCGGTCAGCTCCTCGAAGCCGGAGACGGGCGGGCGGTGCAGCGCGGCCCGGAAGGCGGTGTAGCGGGGCACACCCCGCTCGCGGTCGCGCAGCACGTCGACCGCGCCGACGTCGACGTGCTCGCCGGAGATCCGCAGGAGGTCGCGCAGGCAGTCGGGATGGTTGTGGAGGGTGATGTCCCCGGGGTGCATGACGCCGAACGAGTACAGCAGGTCGGAGAGGCCGTACTTGTCCACGGCCGGCCGGGTGGCCAGGGCCTGCAGCTCCTCGAAGCCGGTCCGCTCGACGAGCGCGCCCGTACGGTGCGAGTAGACGGCGTACTCGTCGCGGATCATCGGGTGCAGCCGGTAGGCGGCGACGAACTCCTCCGTCATCGAGTACGGCGCGCTGTGGTGGTCGGTGGGGGAGCCGGGGATGCCGAACAGGGTCTCACCGGTGCCGAACCGGCCCACGCGGCGCCGCACCCGCGCGGGCAGGACCCCGTACCAGTTCATGTGCATGGCCGCCCGCGTCACCGGGTGAGCGACGATCCCCGGCGTCCACTCGACCGTATGGATCTTGGCCATGACGGCGGCGTTGACGAGCCGGGCCGTCTGGAAGAGCCGCTCGTCGCCCCACGTGGGGTGGGCGGCGGCGATCCGGTCGCAGATGGCGTTGTGCTCTTTGGCGAAGAGCGTGTGCAGCAGGGACAGGCCGACCCAGTAGTTGTCGTTGAAGCCGGTCAGGTCGATGCCGGACAGCCCCGGCGCGGTCTCGTCGGGCAGCCGGCCGCCGACGACGGCGAGCTTGCCCCGCTCGCCCGTGCGCAGGGCCCGGCACCGCTCCTCGCTCGACCCGTACAGCTGCGACCCGTCCCACCAGTGGGTGACGGTGTTCTCGTACGTGGGAGGGCGGGAGGCGTCCTTGTGCGGGACGGGGTCGGGGCGGGAGCGGCGCACGAGCATCGGGCACTGCGGCCAGTCGTCGTCCGCGGCCAGCGGCACGTCGATCGGCGGGCCGGCCTTGTTGTCGCCGTGGCTGAACCAGCCGTGGTTCTGGAACTGGATCCAGGCCGCGGCCAGCAGGTTCAGCCCGGTCGCCGGGCGGAAGCCGGAGCGGCGGCGCAGCAGCTGCCGGCTGACCTCGCGGGGGCTGGGCGAGAGCAGCCCGTCGTCCTCGGGCTCGGGGTAGGTCTCCGGCAGGGCGCAGTTGCGGTCGAAGCGGGTGCCCGCCCGGCCCATGTCGGCGTCGGCGGGGTCGTAGCCCGATCCGTCGTAGCTGCGATGGGGGAGGAGCTCGGCGACGGCCCTGCGCGGGCGCTCCCCGCCGGCCCCGTAGGTGTCGTACAGGTTGTGCGCCCGCAGCACTTGCCGCTGTCTTCTCAGCTCCAGCAGCGCCAGCGGGAAGGGGAGGTCGTGCCACTCGCGGCGGCGCGGTACCGGCGTCATCGACAGTTCTCCGTGAGGGTTGCGGACGGTGGTGCGGAAGGATGCGCGGGCGCGCGGGCGCACCGGCCTAGCCGCCGGTGAGGCGGTGGACGGCGGTCGCGCCGGGCCTGCCCCGGTAGGGGGCGAGCAGCTCGTCCACCCGGTCGCGGGCCTCGGTGGCGGTCTTGTCGAGGCTCTGGGCGTACTCCTGCGCACCGTGGCACTGCGGGACGTCGTACGAGGGATCCGTCCAGGAGAGCTCCAGCCGCTCAGGCGACGGCGACGGAACCGGGACCGGGAGCGGACTGCGGCCCTCCAGACGGGGCATCAGGTCGTGCTCCTCGGCGAGGCGGACGACGCGGGCGCGGAGAGCGGGCGGGAGCCCGGAGCCGGCGGGCGAGCCGGCCGTGACGACGAGCTCGGCGGCCCGGCGGAGCCGCCCCGGGCCGCCCGCCAGGTGCAGGGCCGCGACCCCGCCCGGGCCGTGCCCGACGAGCGCGACCGGCATGCCGTCGGGCACCGCCAGGCGGAGGGCGTCGCGGGCGGCCAGGGTGTACGGGCAGTCGCCGCGGCCGAGCGCGGCCACGGCCGCGACCAGCCCCTCCGGGGAGGCGGTGCGCGGCAGGACGAACTCCGGGCCGGGCAGGAGCACCAGGCACCGCGTGGTGCCGTCCGGGCCGGTGACCTGCCGGGTGAGCATCCTGCCGGGGCCCAGGGCCGCCAGGTTGCGCAGGTGGGCGGAGATGCCGCCGCCTTCGTCCAGGCCGTCCGGGAAGACGGCCTCCGGCGACTCGCCGGCGGAGCGCGTACGGCGGCGGGAGCGGGGAGCGGGCACATGCCCGCGGCTGCTCTCCGCGCCGGCGCCCGTGACGGTGAGCCAGGCGGCCGCGTCGTTGAACGGGTTCGCGTCGGTCAGGGCGTGCCACGCCGTCACCGCTTCCCAGGTGGGGGCGAGCGCGGCCAGGGCGTGCCCGGCGCTGCGGACGCGGACGTCTTCCCGGAGGATGCGCAGGGCCAGGGCGGGCAGGCCCGCCTCGACGGCCACGAGCATGCGCCGGACCGCACTCTCGGCCGCGTACTCCGCCTGCCGGGTCGCGCACAGCCGTACCTGCAGCCGCAGCGCGGTGGCCGCGAGGTCGGTGGCGAGGCTCCCGCGGCGGGCGGCCACGCCGGCGGCCCGGGCGGCGCGCCCGGCCCGCCCGCCGTCCGGGGCGTGGCCGAGCCCGGCGGGGTCGGTGAGGCTGCGGGCCAGGGCGCCCGCGGCCCGCAGCCCGCGGCGGGGCGAGCGGCCGAGGGAGGCGAGCAGCGCGGGGTCGCTCGCGACGGCCGTGACGGCCACCCCGGCGGCACGGACCGCCGCGGCGGCGCCGGCCAGCTCGCGGGCCGCGGCGGTGAGCCGGTCCGCGCCGGCCGTGGCCGTCCCGGTGCCTTGGCCGGCCTCCGTGGTGGTGCGCGGGGAGCCCGGTGTGCCGGCGGCCGTCATGCGTCCTCCTCGGATGTGCGGCCGCCCTCGCGGGTCCGGCCTTCGGGCCTGCGGTCTCCCGCCGTGCGGGCCTGGCCCGGGCCGGCTTCCGCGGTACGGGATTCCGCCGCTGCGGCTCGTGTCGTGCGGGGCCGCCGCGTGCCGGCCTCCGGCGCGGCCGCGGCGCGGATCCCGATCCGCAGCCGTGAGGTGTCGAAGGTGTACGGGAGCGGCCGGCCGGGGCCGAGCCGGATCCCGGCGACGGCCAGTTCGCCGCCGCGCAGCAGCTCGGCGAGGAAGCCGGTGGCCAGCTGCAGGGCGAGCTCCATGCCGCTGCACTGGGCCTCGCCGCGGCTGAACGGGCTGACCGCCCAGTCGCGCTCCGCGGTGCCGTCCAGCCACTTCTCGGGCGCGAACCGATGGGCGTAGTCGAGGCGTTCGCCGTCGCGGGCGTGGAAGGCGACCGGGACGAGGACGTCGACCCCGCCCGGCGCGACGGCGTCCCGCCAGCGGGTCTCGCCCGTGGTCCGGCGCGTGAGGCCCGCGACCGGGGGCCACAGCCGGGCCGCCTCCTGCACGCAGGCGCGCAGGTAGGGCATGCCGAGGAAGCCGGGGACCGTGCGCGGGCCGTGGGTATGGTCCGCCGCGCGGATCTCCTCCATGGCGCGCTCGTGCTGGCGCGGGTGCGTGGCGAGCAGGGCGAGCGTCTGCACCGTCACCGCGGTCAGCGCGCCGAGCGCCATGAACCAGTGGCTGACCTGGCACTCCGGGGCGGTCTCGGGGCCCCGGGGCGCGGCCGCGAAGAGCCCGGCCAGGCTGCGCGGATCCGCCTCGTACAGATATCTCGCCTGGCGCTGCATCATCTTGCGGCGCACCCGGCGGGCGCGGCCCGCGCGCCAGCGGCGGGCCCCCATCCAGTTGGCCTCGGAGAGGAGTTCGCCCAGGAGCCGGGAGAACTCCTCGTCGTCGGCGGCCGCCTCGCCGAGGAAGCACCGCCGCCCCACGCGCTCGATGCTCGCCCGCAGGACCTCCGGGCGCAGCCCCGCCACTGCCCCGGGGCCCAGCAGGGCGGCGGCCTCCTCGCCGGCGACGCGCAGGAAGCGGTCGGCGAGCCGGTGCACCGGGCAGCCGGCGTCCAGGACCGCGTCGTTGAACATCCGGCGCACGATCCGCTGCCGCCCGTGCGAGGCCACCAGCGTCTCGGGCTGGACGGAGGCGAAGCCGCTCACCTTCTCCCAGGTGTCGACCGCGTGGACCGCGACCGGGCCGGAGAGCACCTGCCGGGCGTCGTCGGCGTCGAGCACGAGCAGCGTGGGCCCGGCGGCGCCGCGCACCAGGACCGGGCCGCGGCCGTGCCGCCGCCGCATCCGGCGCATGGCCTCCGGAGCGCGGCGGGCGGTGTCCGCGCGGGCGACGAGCGCGGCGATCCGGGGCCGGGACCGGAAGACGCCCTTGAGGTAATTGGGAAGGAAATAAACGAGGGTGAGCCGGAGATTCTCTCCCGCGGATGCGGCGGGCAGCGCCGTCCCCCGGCCCGTGCCGACCCCGGGCGCGATCGTCATGCGTCGGACCTCATGAGGTTGAAGTGATCAGTGAGAGCTGGAGCATTGCCACTTCAGGTCCGGTGGAGTCATCAGGTAGGAACATCACCCGAGTTTTCATCCCCAGGGGTGAAACAGGGGATTGCCGTTGCCGTCGCCGGCCGGCCCGGTGGGACGGCTGCGGCGACAACAACGGCAACGGCGGTCGGCGGAGCGGGAAAATCACGGTGCGACGGCAGTCACGGAACCGGCGGAACGGCGAAATTCAGCCTTTTCCGGGACCGGTTGCGGTCAGCGCCGTGACCTCGCCATCCCCATGCGTGCCAGGGCGAGGGCCACCAGGCATGCCACCGCTCCCACGATGACGTTGCTGACGACGGCGGCCGTGGTGAACGCGTGGCCGGAGACGACCCAGGGCGAGATGATCGTCCAGGCGCCGAGGCAGAGGGCCGCCCAGCTCATCGCGTGAGTGCGCTCGTAGGCGGGGCCGAAGCCGCCGACCAGGCAAGCGAAGGCTGCACCCACGATCACATTGTGGATGGCAAGGGTTGAAGCGCCGCTGAAGCCCACAATCCATGGCGATGCGGCCAGGTAGACGCCGCAGAGGAGGGCGAGCGCCTCGACGGCCTGGGCGACGGGGGTGCTCGTCGCCGCTTCGGAGTGGGCGCGGAGCGCGAGGATGTCCGGGTGCTGGTCTATCCGGGGCGACGTAGGGGCGGTCACGTCAGCCACCTTCTTTCAGTGTCAGGTCTGACCTGACTGCATTTTAACCTGATTGACGGGATTTTCACCTGGATGGAGGCCGTCATATCTGGCGATTTCCCCTGTGTTGGGGCCCCGTTTCGCCCCGTCACCCTGGGGGAACCCGGGCAGTCGGTTTCCGGGGACCGAAAGATGGACCGAAAGAAAACGCGACGGCGGACGACGGCGAGCGACGGCTCGGCAAAGGCGAGGAGGCGGCTGTGGAACAGCTCAAGGGACAGGGCGAGCGGATGCAGCACCGGGGCGAGACCCGGGAGGAGACCGCGCGGACCCGCCGCTCGGTCCAGGGCGACACACCGGACCGGACGGGGGAGGACCCCGACGCCGAGTCGCACATCATCCGCGGCCTCGACTGACACGGGAAGCCCGGCTGACACGGGCAGCAGGCCGCGGGGCGTCCGGCCGCGGGCTTCGGCACCGCCCGCGGCCCGGACGCGCGGCGGCCTCAGCCCCGTACGGGCACGAACCGCACCGGCGTGCCGGGCACGGCCTGTGCCGCGGCGGCCAGTTCCGCTTCGGGCACGACGCCTACGACCGGGTATCCGCCGGTCGTCGGGTGGTCGGCGAGGAAGACGACGGGGCGGCCGTCCGGAGGCACTTGGACGGCCCCCAGGACCATGCCCTCGCTCGGGAGCTCGCCGTCCGCGGCGCGCTCCAGGGCCGGCCCTTCGGTGCGCAGGCCGATCCGGTTGCTCGCGGCGGCCACCCGGAAGGTACCCCTGGCCAGGGTGCGCAGCGCGGTGGGCGTGAACCAGTCGTCGCGCGGGCCCGGTACGAGCGGGAGCACCAGCCCGCCGACGGGCGGGCCCGCCCACGGGACGGCGTCGGCGTACGCGGGCGGCCCGCAGGGCGCCCCGAGCGGCAGGACGGCACCCGCGGCGAGCGGCTCGGGGCCGAGGCCCGACAGCAGGTCGCGGGAGCGGCTGCCGAGCACGGGCGGCACGGCGAGGCCGCCCGCGAACGCCACGTAACTGCGCAGCCCGCCGGCGGCCCGGCCCACGTCCAGCACGCCGCCCGCCGGCACCCGCACCGGGGCGCCCCAGGCCACGGGGCGGCCGTCGACCCGCACGGGGCAGGGCGCGCCCGTCACGGCCACGGTCACGGCCGCGGCGGTGCGCACGGCGCAGCCGTCGGCGGTCGTCTCCAGCGTGGCGTGGCCCGGGGGGTTGCCGGCGAGGCGGTTGGCGAGCTCGTGCGCGGGCCGGTCCAGGGCGCCGGAGCGGCCGACGCCCAGGTGGGCGTGGCCGGGGCGGCCGAGGTCCTGCACGGTCGTCAGGGCGCCGGGCCGGACGACGGTCAGGGCGGGAGCACCGACGGCCGTGCCGTGGTCCGTTGCGGTCGTACGGCTGTCCGTTTCGGACACGCGGGCGTCCGTTCCGGCTGCCGGGTTGTCCGTTCCGGTCATGCGCTCACCTCGAACCGTACGCGGGTGCCGGGAGCCAGCAGTGCCGCCGGCTCCCGCGCGGCGTCCCACAGGACCGCGTCCGTACGGCCGATCAACTGCCAGCCGCCGGGGGAGGAGCGGGGGTAGACGCCGGTGTACGGGCCGGCCAGGCCGACTGCGCCGGCGGGCACGGCCGTGCGGGGCGTGGCCCGGCGCGGCACGTGCAGGTGCTCCGGGAGGCCGGTCAGATAGCCGAAGCCGGGGGCGAAGCCGCAGAAGGCGACGCGGAATTCGAGGCCGGAGTGGATCGCTGCGACCTCGTCCGGGGCGACGCCCCACAGGGCGGCGACCTCGGCGAGGTCGGCCCCGTCGTAGCGGACGGGCAGGACGACGGGATCGCCGTCCGCAGCCGTGAGCGGCGGCACCTGCCAGTGCACGATGTCGGCGGCGAGGGCCTGCGGGTCGGCCAGGCCGTCGAGGAGGACGGTCCGCGCCGCGGGCACGATCTCGGTCACGGCGGGCAGGCTCCCGGCGGCCCGGCGGCGCAGCAGCTCGGCGTGGAGCGCCTGCGCCTCCTCGCCGCCGGCGACCTCGACGAGCAGGGCGTGCGGGCCGACGCGCAGCGGGCGGACGCCCGGGGCGCCCGCGGAGGGCGCGGTGATGCGCGCGGTCATGCGAAGGCCTCCAGCCGGACGCCCGCGGACTCCAGCGCGGCCCGCACCCGCCGCGCGAGGTCCGCGGCGCCCGGCGTGTCCCCGTGCAGGCACAGGGAGCGGGCCCGTACGGCGACGTCCTCGCCCGTCAGAGCGGTGACGGCGGCCTCGCGGGCCATCCGCACGGAGCGGGCGACGACGGCGTCGGGGTCGAGGACGACCGCCCCGGGGGTCCGGCGCGGCACGAGCGTTCCGGCGGCCGTGTACGCCCGGTCCGCGAACGCCTCGCCGATCACCGGCAGCCCGGCCCGCGCGGCCGCCTCGTGCAACCGGGAGCCCGGCAGGCCCAGGACGGGCAGGGAACCGCCCGCGCGCAGCACCCCGGCGACGACGGCCGCGGCCTGCTCGGCGTCGGCGACCGTGCGGTTGTAGAGCGCGCCGTGCGGCTTGACGTAGGCGACGTCCGCGCCGGCCGCCCGCGCGAAGACGCGCAGGGCGCCGATCTGATAGGTGATCTCGTCGGCGAGCTCGTCCGGGGGCACGTCCATGGCGCGGCGCCCGAAGCCGGCCAGGTCGCGGTAGGAGACCTGGGCGCCGATGCGCACGCCGCGCTCGGCCGCCCGCTCGCAGACCTGCCGCATGGTGGACGGATCGCCGGCGTGGAAGCCGCAGGCGACGTTCGCGCTGGTCACGACCGACAGCAGGGCGTCGTCGTCGGTCAGGCGCCAGCGCCCGAAGCCCTCCCCGAGGTCGGCGTTGAGGTCGAGCACGGCGGTGCCGTGGGCGTTCATGCGTCCTCCCCTTCCCGCTCCCGCAGGGCGCCCAGGATGAGCGCCAGCGCGTCGTCCAGATAGGTGGTCAGCTCCCTCTCCGCGCGCTCGTACGCGCCGTCCTCCAGGAGCCCCGCGAGAGCGCGGTTGCGCGCCAGGAACGGCTCGTGGAAGCGGCGCGGCGACGGCATCGCGTGGAAGGCCAGGCGCAGTTCCGCGAGCAGCCGGTCCATCGCGGCGTCGATGCGCGGGCTGCCGGACAGGGCGGCGAGCGCCCGGTGGAAGCGCAGGTCGGCCGAGCCGACCTCCTGCCAGTCGCCCTCGGCGGCGGCTCGTTCGGCGCGGTCGACCGCGGCGGTCACGGCCGCCGGCGGTGCCTGCCCGGCCCCCGCCGCGGCGCGGATGCCGGCGGACTCCAGTGCGGCGCGCACGCGGTAGATGTCGGTGACGTCGGCGGCGTCGACGACGCGGACGAAGACGCCGCGGTTGAGCCGGTGCACGACCAGGCTCTCGTGGACGAGCAGCCGGAACGCCTCGCGCAGCGTGTTGCGCGAGACGCCGAGGTCCCGGCCGAGGGCCTCTTCCGAGAGCCGGGTGCCCGGCGGCAGGCCGCCGCCCTCGATGCGGTCGCGGAGCACGCCGGCGACGCGCTGCGCGGTGGACAGGGCCATCGTCATCCCCCTGCAGCTATTGAGAATTGTTGAACAATATCTTAGCCTCCTCGCCAATCCCTCACCCGATCGAGTGGGGGTCGTCCGGGACCCCGGAAGGCGGAGCCCATGATCGTTCTCCTGGGCGTCCTCGTGGTCGTGCTCGGCTTCGCCACGAGACGCAACCCCTTGCTGGTCGTCGGCGCCGCCGGCATCGTCACCGGCCTCCTCGGCGGCCTCTCCCCGCAGCGCGTCCTGGCGGCCTTCGGCACCGGGTTCGCCTCCAGCCGCTCGGTGACGATCTTCGTGATCACCCTGCCCGTCATCGGCCTGCTCGAACACCACGGCCTCCAGGAACAGGCCCGCCGCCTGATCACCCGCTTCGCCGGGCTCACCGCGGGCCGCTTCCTCGCCCTCTACCTCCTGCTGCGCCAGATCGCCGCCGCCGTCGGCCTGAACAACGTCTTCGGGCACGCCCAGACCGTCCGGCCGCTGGCCGCGCCCATGGCAGAGGGTGCCGCCGAGCGCCGGCACGGGCCGCTGGGCGAGAAGGCCCGCGAGAAGGTGCGCTCCTTCGCGGCGAGCGCGGACAACGTCGGGCTGTTCTTCGGCGAGGACGTCTTCCTCGCCGTCGGCTCGATCCTGCTGATCACCGGCTTCGTCAACACGACCTACCACACGCAGCTCGAACCGCTGCAGCTCGCGCTCTGGGCGATACCCACGGCCCTGTGCGCGCTCGCCGTCCACGGCTGGCGGCTGCTGCGGCTCGACCGGCAGCTGTCCGGCGCGGCCCCCGGGCCCGGCCGCACCGCCGACCTCGGGGAGACCCTCAAGTGATCAAGGCGGAGTGGTTCTACTGGCTGGTCGGCGGCATCTTCCTGGTGATGGCCGCCCAGATGCTCACCGACCGCACCAACCCCAGGCGCTTCGGCACCGCCGCCTTCTGGGGCCTGCTCGGCCTCGGCTTCGTCTACGGCACCTGGGTCGCGGACAAGTCCGCGCCCGCCGAGCCGCTGGGCGCGGCCGTCCTCGTCATGGTCTGCCTCGCGGGCTTCGGCTTCACCGGCCGCGGCAAGGGCGCCGCCGCCACGGCGGAGCAGCGCGAGGAGCGCGCGACGCGGTGGGGGAGCCGCCTGTTCGTCCCCGCCCTCACCATCCCCGTCGTCGCCCTCGTCTGCGCGGTCGGCGTCAAGAAGCTCTCCGTGGACGGCGAGCCCGTCCTCCAGAAGGGCAGCGAGACCATCCTCGGCCTCGGCATCGGAGCCGTCACCGCCCTCGTCGTGGGCATGGCGATGCTGCGCGAGAAGCGGCTCTCGATCCCGGTGCACGCCGGGCGGTCCATGCTGGAGTCGATGGGCTGGGCCATGCTGCTGCCCCAGCTCCTCGCCACCCTCGGGAGCATCTTCTCCGTCGCCGGCGTCGGCGACCAGGTCCGCCGGATCACCACCGCGGTGCTGCCCGACGGCTCGCTCTTCCTCGCGGTCGTCGTCTACTGCGTGGGCATGTTCCTCTTCACCGTCATCATGGGCAACGGCTTCGCGGCCTTCCCCGTCATGACCGCCGCCGCCGGCTGGCCGGTCCTCGTCGTCCAGGAGGGCGGCAACGCCGCGGCCGTCCTGGCCATCGGCATGCTCGCCGGTTTCTGCGGCACGCTGGTGACGCCCATGGCCGCCAACTACAACATCGTCCCGGCCGCACTCCTCGAACTGAAGGACCAGTACGGGCCCATCAAGGCCCAGCTGCCCACGGCCGTCGCCCTGCTCTGCTGCAACATCGCCCTTATGTACGCCTTCGCCGTCTGATACGTCTTCGCCGTCTGGTACGTCTTCGCCGTCCGACGCCGTCACTGTCCGACAGGCCTTCGCGGTCCGACGGCCCGCCGGGAGGGAAACCCAGCGCCATGCCCAGCGCCATGCCCCGCGTCCTGCTCACCGGATTCGAACCCTTCGGCGGGGAGGAGGTGAACCCCTCCTGGGAGGCCGCCCGGGCGGCCGCCGCGCGCCCGCCCGAGGGGCTCGTCCTGTCCACCGCGCGGCTGCCCTGCGTCTTCGGCTCGGCCCTCGACGCGCTCCGGGAGGCCGTCGAGCGCACCGCACCGGACCTCGTCCTGTGCGTGGGGCAGGCGGGCGGCCGCCCCGACGTCACCGTCGAGCGCATCGCCGTCAACATCGAGGACGCCCGCATCCCCGACAACGCGGGCGCCCGGCCCGTCGACGAGCCCGTCGTCCCCGGCGGGCCCGCCGCCTACTTCTCCACCCTGCCGGTCAAGGCCTGCGTCGCGGCCGTCCGGGAGGCCGGGCTGCCCGCGTCGGTCTCCCAGACCGCCGGCACGTTCGTCTGCAACCACGTCTTCTACGGCCTGATGCACCTCGCCGCGACCGAACGCCCCGGCCTGCGGGGCGGATTCGTCCACGTCCCCTACGCGCCCGCGCAGGTCACCGACCGGGCCCTGCCCTCGCTGCCCGTCACCGCCGTCGCGGAAGCACTCTGTGTGATCGCCGTCACCGCCGCGGGGCGCACCACGGACATCCGTGCGGAAGGCGGAGCCACACACTAAGGACGTGGCGGACATTCCGCCCGTGCCGTTTCGTCCGTTGTCGGTGTGACCGCCTACTCTGTGCGACGTGACTTCTCCAGCCCCGGCGACCGTTCCGCCCCAGCTCAACGGGCCCTCGCGGCCGGCCCCGGGCCCGGCCGCCGACGAGGGCCTGGCCCGCCGGCTGCGCGCGCTCGCCTGCACCGCGCCGCTGCACGACCTGGACGCCCGCAAGGCCAACCTCGCGGGCGAGTACGGCGTCTACGCCATGGCGGAGGTGGCGCTCGCCGCCATCGACCTGGTCACGCTCAACATGGACTTCGACACCGGCGCCGACCACGAGCAGATAGTGGCCCGGCTGCAGCCGCGCGTCGCCGCCCAGGCGCCGGAGCGGCCGCAGGCCGAGCACGAGCGGGTGGCCCGCTGGGTCCTGGAGAACCTCATCAACGTCGGCAGCGTCGACCGGGGCTTCCGCGCCGTCTACGGCACCTTCGGCGCTGACGGCGTCTACGTCCGGCGCGACTACGACTTCAAGCTCGTCGAGGAGGTGCCCGGCCCGGGCGGCACGGTCTTCCTGCGCACCACCGACGAAGCCGTCAACGTCCTCGTCGGCGCCCTCGACACCGACGTCACCAGCGCGCAGATCGCCGCCGAGGTGAAGCTGGAGGTCCTCATCAGCCGGGGCCGGCTCGCCGACGCCCAGCTCGCCGCGGAGCAGGCCCGCTACCGCACCGTGCAGTACGCCGAGACCCTCCGCAAGACCCTCGACGCCACCCGGCGCAACGTCCGCGCCGTCGACTGGCTGCGGGCCGTCCCCGACATGATCGCCGAGGCCCTCGACCACGTCGCCGAGCGCTACCGCCACGAGAACGCGATCCTCACCAACATCCGCAAGGCGCGCGACGAGGCCGAGGACCCCGAGCACAAGCGCCGCGCCGCCGAGCTCGTCGACATCGTCAAGGACTGCATCCGCCGCCACACCCAGCTCCAGTCGCGGCTCCTGGAGGCCGGCCCCCTCTTCCGCGCCGAGCAGGACCGCCAGGCCTTCGCGGTCTCCACGGGCCGCGCCGGTCTCGACCTCTACGGGCAGCTGCTCGCCCCCGTGCTGCCGCTGCCGCTCGAAGAGGCCGGGCGCGTCACCGACGCCTTCTTCGCCCGCGGCGCCGGGCTGCGCACCCCCGTCTCCGTGCGCGTCGCCGACCTCGTCGGCATACTCCTCAGCCCGCCCGCCGAGCGGGAGCACCTCGGCGCGGAGATGCCCGAGCCGGACCTCATCGCCACGCCCGACGACAGCCGCTTCAGCGAGGAGCAGCTCGCGAGCGCCATGGAGCTGCTCACCCTCCCGCCCGACGCCCCGCGCCGCCTCTCCGGGCTGCTCGCCGACGCCCGCCGCCGCGACCCCGAACTGCCCTACCTCGTCGCCCTGCTGGCCGTCCACGCCGCGAGCCCCGCGGTCGGCACGGCCTACCGCCAGGGCGAGCAGTCCCTGCTCTTCGCCGTCGACGACGGCACGGTCCTCGACGACCCCGAATTCGGCGGCGCGGACCTCATCGTGGGCACGGCCCTGCTGGACGCGGCGGGCATGGCGGCGGACCGCGCGGAGGCGTCGTGACGGGGCGCGTGCGGCGGGTGGTGCGAAGCCGTGCCGGGCTCGGCACCGCGGCTCGCCTGCGGCGGGCGGCCCGGGATTGCGCGCGGCCCGACCGCGCGGGCTGCCCGCGGCCGGCGCCGGCGGCTCGCGACCGGTCCGGCACCGCCGGTCACGTGGGCGGGTGGCCGAGCGTCGTCACGGCGGGGCAGAGGTGCCCCGGTCCCGCCCTTTCACCGTTTCCCGGGACTGGAGCCCCGGCCCCCGGCGGCCCGGTCGGCTCGCCCCCGGACCCCGCCGCAACGGCGCGCAACCACCGCGGCGCGGCCCGGCGGTGCCCGACCGACCACACACCATGGACCACCACCAGGAGCAGCAACCGTGACTGAGTACGACGCCGACCCCACGGTGCAGCCGGATGCCGGCGAGGCGGAGGCCCCCGCGGCGAGCGGAGCCGGCACCGTCACCCCGGCGGACGCCGCGGACGCCGCCCGCCTGGTCGCGTTCGGCCTGCAGCCCAAGCTCGTCCCCGCCCGCGACGCCGAGTACGCCGAGCTGCTGCGCCGCCACCGCGACGACCCCGCGTTCGCGCGCCTCGCGGACGCCGTCGCGGCCGGCCTCGGCCTGGTCGTCCTGGAGGTGTCCACGCGCGCCGGCATGGCCGTGACCGCCGCGGAGGACTCCGTCTTCGCCGTGCGCATGGGCGACTACGCCCGCCGCGCCACCGTCGACTCCGGCGACCGCTTCCTGCACGGCCTCGCCCACCTCGCGGTCGCCGCCCTGGCCTTCCCGCGCCCGGAGGACCTCGCCGACGACGGCTACATCGGCCGGATCACCGTCAACGGCGTCGACGCGTTCGTCCGGCAGGCCTGCCGCCGCCTGGAGGAGCGCGCCGCCGAGCAGGGCGAGAACACCGACCCGGCGACGGACGCCCCCGGCCTGGAGGCCGCCTGGCGCGTCTACGCGCGCCGCAGCGCGACGGGCGCCACCAAGGACGCCCGCCGCCTGGCCGGCTCGACCACGGGCATCATCGCCAAGGCCGTCGCCTTCCTCGTCGACTCCGGCTTCCTGCAGCGCACCGGCGACGACGCGGGCGGCGCCTACCGCACCACCGCCCGCTACCAGCTCCAGGTCCGCGACATGGCCGGCAGCGCCGCCATGACCGAGCTGCTGGAGCTGGGGGTCGTGCCCGTCGGCGACGGCGGGGCGACGCTCCTGCCGCCGGACGACGCCGACGACCTCGACCTGGTCGCCGACGCGGGCCTGCCCTTCCACGCCTCCTGACGCCTCCCGGCACCTCCAGACACCTTCTCCTCCCACTGCGACAAAGCGAGAGTCCGCCGCCATGTACGAGCTGTCCCGGGTCCGCCTCTACTCCATCGGGCCCGCCGGTGCGCGTTACGCCGACACCGTGCTCGACCTCCGGGGGGTCGGCGCGCCCGTGCCCACCCCCGCGCCGACGCAGGCGGAGTTCTTCGAGGAGGAGCCGGTGGGGCCGCCGCGCCGCCCCGCCCCGGCCGGCGTGCTCTTCCTGGAGAACGGCGGCGGCAAGTCCGTCCTCCTCAAGCTGATCTTCTCGGTCATGCTGCCGGGCCACCGCAACACCCTGGGCGGCGCCAGCTCCGGCGTGCTCCGCAAGTTCCTGCTGGCCGACGACTGCGGGCACGTCGCCCTGGAGTGGCAGCACGTCCTGACGGGCGAGACCGTCGTCGTCGGCAAGGTCAGCGAGTGGCGCGGCCGCCAGGTCTCCAACGACCCGCGGAAGTTCGCCGAGGCGTGGTATTCCTTCCGCCCCGGCCCGGGCCTCAGCCTGGACGCCCTGCCCGTCGCCGAGTCCACCGCGATGCGCGCCCCCGACGGCACCTCCGGTGCCCGCGGCCGGCGCCGCACGATGAAGGGCTTCCGCGACGCCCTCACCGAGGCCGGCAAGGCCTACCCGCACCTGGAGGTGGTGTGGGAGGAGATCCACGAGCGCTGGAACGAGCACCTCGGCGAGCTCGGCCTGGACCCCGAACTCTTCCGCTACCAGCGCGAGATGAACGCCGACGAGGGCGAGGCCGCCGGCCTCTTCGCCGTCAAGAACGACTCCGACTTCACCGACCTGCTGCTGCGTGCGGTCACCGACACCCGCGACACCGACGGCCTCGCCGACCTCGTGCACGGCTTCGCCCACAAGCTGGGCCGCCGCGCCGAACTGACCGCCGAGCGGGACTTCACCGCCGGCTCGCTCGACCTGCTGTCGCGCATCGCCGACGCCGCCGTCAAGCGCGACGAGGCCCGCGGCGTCCACGCCGGCGCCGAGCGCCGCACCCGCGCCCTGGCCCGCCGCCTGTCCGCCCGCGCCTTCGAGGAGCGCGGCCGGGCCGCCGAGCTGGCCGAGCAGGTGGCCGCGGCCGCCCACGCCGTCACCGACGCCGAGACCGAGCGCGGCCGCTCCTCCCTGGTGGCCGCCGAGATCGCCTACCGGCACGCCTCCCTGGCCCTGGCCGCCGCCGAGAAGGCCGCCGCCGCCCAGCGCCGCGAGCTCAACGACGCCCGCACGCTGCACTCCGCCTGGCAGGCCGCCGAGACCGTCCTGCGCCACCGCGCCGCCGCCGACCGCTCCGCGCGCGTCGCCGCCGCCATCCGCGAGGCCGAGCGCGACGCAGCCCCGGCGCTGGCCGCCCGCGCCCGCGCCGCCACCGAGCTCGTACGGGCCCTCAACACCGCCGCCGAGACCGGCGAGCAGCGCGCCAACGAGGAGGAGGAGCGCTCCGCGGCCCTGCAGGAGGCGAGCGAGGCCGCCCACCGCGACGCGACCGCCGCCGCCACCGAGGCCCAGCGCGCCCGCAGCGAGGCCGGGCACCTGCGCCAGCGGCTGGCCGAGGTCGAGCAGGAGACCGCCGAGGCCGTCCGCGCCGGCTGGATCGACGACACCGGCCCCGACGCCGACCCCGCGCGTGCCGCGCTCGCCGCCAGCGACGCCGAGAAGCCGGCCGTCGCCGCCTACGAGGCCGCGCGGGAGGCTGCCCGTCAGGCCGCCGACCGGGCCAAGGAGACGGCCGCCGCCGAGAGCCGCGCCGAACTGGCCGCGGCCCGCGCCGCGGACGCCGCAGCGGCCGCCGAGGCCGCCCACGACGCCGAGCGCCGCGCCGCCGAGTCCATCGGCGCCGAGCAGCGCCTGACCGAGCTGCTGGGCCTGCCCGAACCGGCCGCCTCCGGCCAGGTGCCCGGCCCGCGCGCCGAGTCCGGCCCGCACGGCGGCGACCAGCCGCCCGCCCCGCGCCGCTCCGCCGAAGGCGGACCGGAGGCCACGGGCGCGTACTACCCGGGCGCGGTGCGCGCGGCCGCCGCCCGCGCCGGCGCCCTGCGGCCGACCGGCCCCCTGACCGCCGAGGAGCTCGACCGCAACGCCGACGCGCTGCGCGAGCTGCTCGACGAGAGCGTCGCCGCCTCCGAGCGGCAGCTGTTCGACCTGCGCACGGCCGCCGCCGACGACTCCCGCATCCTCGGCGCCCTCGGCGACGGCGGCCTGCTGCCGCCCCGCCCCGACGTCCTCGCGGCCGTCGAGTACCTGGGCGAGCACGGCATCCCCGCCCTGCCCGGCTGGCGCTACCTCGCCCAGGCCGTCGACCCGGCCCGGCACGCCGCCGTCCTCGCGGCCCGCCCCGAGCTCGTCGACGGCGTCGTCATCACCGACGCCGACTCCCACGCCCGTGCCCGCGACGTCCTCGGCGCGGCCTCCCTGCTGCCCCGCTCCGCCCTCGCCGTCGGCACCTCCGAGGCCCTCCTCGCGCCCGTGCCGGAGACCGGCCGGCAGGACACGGACGTCTTCCTCGTACCGCCGAACCCGGCCATGCACGACGAGCGCGCAGCCGACGAGGAGCGCCACACCCTGCGCGAGCGGGCCCTCGCCCGCGACGAGGAGATCCGCGCCATAGCGGCCCGCCTCGCCGGCGACCGCACCCTCGCCGCCCGCCTCGCCTCCTGGCGCGCCGGCTGCCCGGCCGGCCGCCTCGCCGAGCTGGCCGCCGAGGCCGCCCGCGCCCGCGCCGCCGCCGACACCGCCCAGGAGGAGCTCGCCGGCCTGCGCGCCGCCCGCGCCGAGGCGGAGGAGACCGCCGCCGAGGCCGCCCGCGTGCGCGACGAGCGGCAGGAGACCGCCCAGCGCGCCCGCCGCGTCGCCGACGCCCTCGCCGGCCTCGCCTACCGCCTGCGCGAGCGCGCCACCTGGCAGACGCGCGCCCGCGAGCTCGCCGAAGAGGCCGCCGAGGCCGAGGAGCGCGCCGCCGTCTGCGTCGACCGCGCCCGCGCCGCCGACGAGGACCGCCGCGCCGCCCAGCGCGCCGCCGACGACGCCCGCCGCACCGCCCGCGCCCTGCGCGCCGAGCGCGCGGAGATCGCCGGCGCCCCCGACGAGCTGCCCGAGGCCGGCGAGCCGCCCACGGCCTCGCTGCCCGCCCTGCGCGAGGCCTACCGCGCCGCCTCCCAGGTCTACGAGAAGGTCGGCGTCGGCGCCGACCTGCGCGCCGAGCAGGCCCGCGCCGAGAGCGACGAGAGCGCCGCCCGCAACGAGCTCGACCGGCTCACCAACAAGGTGCGCACCCGCGCCGCCCAGCTCCTGGAGGGCACTGAAGGCGCCGACGGTCCCTCCCGGCAGGCCGCCGCCGCCCGCGCCGAGGAGCTCGTCCAGATGCTGGAGAGCCGCGCCTCCGCGGCCAGCGAGCAGCTGGGCCGGCTGCGCGGCGAGGCCGAGCGTCTCGCCCCGGCCGACGGCGACGCCCACACCGAGCTGCCCGAGGAGCTCGTCCCCGGCGACGCGGACCGCGCCAAGGAGCTCCTGCGCACCGTCACCGGCGAACTCGCCGCCCGCACCGACGCCCTGGAGAGCGCCCGCACCGCCCACGCCGGCTTGCTGCGCGCCCACCGCGCCGCCGAGGAAGCCGCCACCGGCTTCGACGACACCGCCGCCCTCCTGCGCGACCTGCTGCGCGACAACTCCCCGGAGGAGGAGAGCGAGGAGCCCGAGCCGTACGCCGGAAGCCTGGAGGAGGCCCGCCGGGCCGCGGCCGAGGCCCGGCGCTCCCTGCGCGGCTGCGCCGGCGACCTGTCGGCCGCCGAGTCCGCCGTCCGCGAGGCGAGCGACGTCCTCGTCCGGCACGCCAACTCCACCCGCTACGAGCAGGTGCGCACCCCCGCCCGTCAGCAGATCCGCGAACTGCCCGCGGCCGCCCTGCCCGAGCACGCGGCCGCGTGGGCCGAGGCGTTCGCGCCCCGCCTGCGCGTGCTGACCGACGAGCTGGAGCAGCTGGAGCGCAACCGCGACAGCATCGTGGACCGGCTGCGCGGCCTCGTGGAGTCCTCGCTCACCACCCTGCGCTCCGCCCAGCGCCTGTCCCGGCTGCCGGAGGGCCTGGGGGAGTGGTCGGGCCAGGAGTTCCTGCGCATCCGCTTCGACGACCCCGACCAGTCCACCCTCACCGAGCGGCTGGGCGAAGTCATCGACGAGGCGACCCGCTCCGCCGTCAAGAAGAACTCCGACCTGCGCCGCGACGGCATGTCCCTGCTGCTGCGCGGCGTCCAGGCCGCCCTGCAGCCGCGCGGCGTCGCCGTGGAGATCCTCAAGCCCGACGCGGTGCTGCGCGCCGAGCGGGTGCCCGTCCGGCAGATGGGCGACGTCTTCTCCGGAGGCCAGCTGCTGACCGCGGCCATCGCCCTGTACTGCACCATGGCGGCGCTGCGCAGCAACGACCGCGGCCGCGACAAGCAGCGCCACGCGGGCACCCTGTTCCTCGACAACCCCATCGGCCGCGCCAACGCCACGTACCTGCTGGAGCTCCAGCGGGCCGTCGCGGACGCCCTCGGCGTCCAGCTGCTGTACACCACCGGCCTGTTCGACACCACGGCCCTGGCCGAGTTCCCGCTGGTCATCCGGCTGCGCAACGACGCGGACCTCAGGGCGGGCCTGAAGTACATCAGCGTCGAGGAGCACCTGCGCCCGGGCCTGCCCCAGCAGCAGGACCCCGACGGGGAGCAGGTCCACGGCCAGATCACGGCGACGCGGATGTACCGCCGCCCGGCGGAGGACGTCCCTGCCTGACCTGCCGGGCCCGGGGCGCGGCCCCGGGCCGGCCGGCCGCCGTCAGCCGGGCGGCTGCAGCACCGCCGCGACCCCGCCCTCGGCGTACCGCCCCCGCAGCAGCTCTTCCAGGCTGCCGCGCAGCCGCCGCAGCCCGTCGAGCTGCCCGCCGGGGCGGTGCATGGAGTCGTCGATCGCCAGCAGCTCCTCCGGCGGCACCCGCGCGACGTACGTGCGCAGCTCGGTGAGGTCCAGCCGCCGGTTGAAGTCGTGCACCGCGTCCCGCCAGCGGTGCAGCAGGGCGACGAGCTCGTCGTGCCCGGGCGGGGAGAACGCCCCGGACACCAGGGCGGCGTCCGTCGCCGACTGGATCAGCCGGGGATAGACGCGGGCCCTGGGCGCGAGGCGGTCCAGCGGCGCGAAGCCGGTGCCGAGCAGCTCGGTGTTCCTCACCAGCTCGACGGCGAGGGCGTGCAACGCCTGGGCGCGCCGCTCGCGGGCGGCCGCCCGCCGCTCGGCGTACACCCCCGTGATGGCGGCGACGAGCGCGAGAGCGGACGTGGCGGGCTCGAAGCGGCCGTCGCGGCCCTGGGCGACGCTCAGCCACCAGCCGCAGATGCCCAGCGCGAGCAGCAGGCAGGCGATGGTGGCGGCGGCGAAGAACTGCCGGCCGAAGTGGCCGAGGATCCCCGACACGGTGACGCCCCGTCAGTCGAAGGGGTTGGGGCCGTCGGGCCGCACCCCGTCGCCCTTCGCCAGGAGCAGCAGCGTCATCCCGAACGCGGGCCGGTCGAAGGGGGCGTGCCCGGTCTCGTGGGTCTCGCCCACCGTGGTGACCCGGGCGTCCAGCAGCATCTTCTCCAGCCCGGCCCGGGTGTACTTCCGGCTGAGCAGCAGGCGGATGGTGTCCTGGTCGGGGAACGGCACCGTGCTGCGGTCGGGCAGCGTCAGCTCCAGCTCGGCGCCGGTCCGGTTGCGGTAGATCACCTTGATCATCAGCGCCCGGTCGTCCTCGACGAGCCCCTCGCAGGTGAGGCTGTTCATGTCGATCTGCAGGTCGGTGTACTGCAGCAGGGCGCTGGTGACGAACTCCCGGAAGCGCGGGCTGTTCTCGTACTCCTGCGCGGCGGCCCGGGCCGCCACCTCGTCCTGCCCGGCCGTGGCGGCCACCTCCAGCAGGAAGCGGTCCTGCGGCCGCAGGAGCTTCTCGGCCAGCAGGGTCAGCAGCTGGGTGTCGCTGTCGAAGTTCGCCAGGGTGTTGCCCAGCAGCGAGTACACCACCGGCTCGTCGCCCACCGTGCTGCGGATCAGCGTGCCCAGCCGGTCGAGGTTGGCGGGCAGGGAGAAGTCCAGCTGGACGGGGAGCACGTCCGCCGGCGGCACGTGCAGGTGCTGCAGCGCCTCGCGCTGGGCGAGGCGCAGCATCTCGGCGCTGACATCCACCGGGAGGTAGCAGCCGCAGCGGCCACGGCTGTCCAGGGAGCGCAGCAGTGCCTGGTCCTTCTGGCCGGTGCCGGGCCCGAGGCTCACATAGTGCAGCGGCCCCTCCGGGAGCCGCTCGCTCAGGCCGCGCCAGCGCCGGCTGAAGGAGGCGATGCTCTCGCGCATCACCGGGTAGTACAGGTCGTTGCAGGCGTGGGCCCACGCCACCGTCGACTCCAGGCCCCAGTACGAGAAGCCCGAGGTGATCAGCTTGCCCGAGCCCGACGGGTCGAAGCCGCGCCGCAGCCCGGCGGTCACCTGGGCCAGCTTGCCCGACTGCTCCTCACCGACCAGACACACCGTCCAGCCGGCGTCCCGGAGGATCTCCGGAATCCGATGCACCGCCCGGTCCCGCTCCGCCATCCGTACATCCCCCCATGGCCCGTCCGCCCGCCCCGTGCCCGGTGTACGCCACCGTCAACTCCCGAACCTACCCGGCAGTTGACGATCAGGGGAAGCCGGGACGGCGGGCCCGTCTGCGCGCCCGCGCCGTACTGCTGGGCACGGACACCACTCCGTACCGCTGCCGCCACACCTGCCGCGTCACCCACACGTCCAGCACCGCCCAGGTGGTGGCCACCACGCTCGCCAGCGTGCACAGCAGGGCCGGCAGGGCCAGCCACGACCCGGCCAGCGCGAACAGCGCCGCCACCATGCCCTGCACCAGCGTGAAGGCCACGAAAAGCACCGCGCGCACCGCGGCCGTGCGCACCGGATCCGGCATCCGGTGCCTGCGGGCGGGCTCCTCCACCCACAGCGGCGGTCGCGCCCGGTGCGACGGGACGTCATGCTCCCGCTCCACGACGGCTCACCCCCTCGTCGGCGGACCCGCCGACTCCCGTGCCGAAGGCCGGCCCGTCGGCGGCCGGCTCCCACCACAAGAGCGAAGGGCGGTGCCCGATAGTTCCCATGGGCAGGGAATTACCGCCATACGGGTGGCCGTCCCGGCGGTCCGATCACCGTACTGGTCTTCGAGTCCCGTACCGCGCAGTAGTAGGCTCACGCCGCATTGTTGTCGGAGGACCACGCCCCGGAGCGGGGCCGACGTTGGGGAGGCCATGCGCTTTCGCGGGAAGTCCATCCGCCGGAAGATCGTGGCGCTGCTGCTGGTGCCGCTGGTGTCGCTCACCGGCCTGTGGGTCTTCGCCACCGTCATCACCGGCACGGAGGCCGCCCGTCTGCTCTCCGCCGCCGAGGCCATCCGCACGGCAGCCGTCCCCGCCGAGGACCTCGTCCGCGCCCTGCAGAAGGAGCGCCGCGCGTCCCTCGTCCTCCTCGCCGCCCCGGACCGCGCGGGCAACGCGGCCCTCCTGCGCGACCGGCAGTCCGCCACCGACAAGGCCGCCACCGCCTTCCGGGCCGGCGCCGCGAAGGTCCGCGACGACATGAGCCCGGCCACGGACGTCCGCTACCGGCGCATCGAGAAGGCCCTCGGCGACCTCGGCGGACTGCGCGGCAAGGTCCGCGACGGCTCCATCGGCCGGCCCGGCGCCTTCCAGGCCTACAACGACCTGGTCGAGCCGTACTACGCCTTCCTCGGCAGCCTCGGCGCCTTCGAGGACGCCGAGATGGACAAGCAGGCGCGCGCCCTCATCGGCGTGGCCCGCGCCCGCGAGGCGCTCTCCCGCGAGGACGCCCTCCTCGCCGCCGCCCTCACCGCCGGCACCATGAGCCGCCAGGACCTGCGGGCCGTCTCCGACCGCGTCGCCGAACGGCAGATCCTCTACAGCACCAACCTCGCCGTCCTCCCGGCTGGCGACCAGAAGATCTACGAGGAGTACTGGCGCGGCACCGCCCCGCACGCCCTGCGCGCCGCCGAGGACACCGCGATCCTCGCCGGCTCCTCCCGCGCCCCGCGGACCATCGCCCCGCAGAGCTGGGAGAAGACCGCGGGCGTCGTCCTCGACGAGCTCGCCCGGATGAACACCGAGGCCACCCACCGCTACGCGAACCGCGTCGAGCCCATCGCCGTCCGCGTCCTGACCAAGGCCGCCGTCGCCGGCGTCCTCGGCGCCGCCGCGCTCGTCTGCTCCCTCGTCATCTCCCTGCGCATCGGCCGCGGCCTCGTGCGCGACCTGCGGCAGCTGCGCAAGGAGGCCCACGAGGTCTCCGGCGTACGGCTGCCCGCCGTCATGCGCCGCCTGGCCGCGGGCGAGAAGGTCGACCTCGCGGCCGAGGCCCCGCTGCGCACCTTCGGGCCCGACGAGCTCGGCCAGGTCGGCAAGGCCCTCAACACGCTGCAGCGGGCCGCCGTCGAGGCCGCCGTCAAACAGGCCGACATGCGCCGCGGGGTCTCCGACGTCTTCGTCAACCTCGCCCGCCGCAGCCAGGTGCTGCTGCACCGTCAGCTCACCCTCCTCGACGCCATGGAGCGCCGCACCGAGGACACCGAGGAGCTCGCCGACCTCTTCCGCCTCGACCACCTCACCACGCGCATGCGCCGCCATGCCGAGGGCCTGGTCATCCTCTCGGGGGCGGCCCCGGCCCGGCAGTGGCGCAAGCCCGTCCGGCTCATGGACGTCGTCCGGGCGGCCGTCGCCGAGGTCGAGGACTACGAGCGGATCGAGGTGCGCCGCCTGCCGCGGCTGGCCGTCCGCGGCCCCGCGGTCGGCGACCTCACCCACCTCGTCGCCGAACTCCTGGAGAACGCCACCGTGTTCTCCCCGCCGCACACCGCGGTGCAGGTGCACGGCCAGCGCGTCGCCAACGGCTTCACCCTGGAGATCCACGACCGCGGCCTCGGCATGCCCGCGGACGCCCTGCTGGAGGCCAACCTCCGGCTCGCCGAGACCCCCGAGTTCGAGCTCTCCGACACCGACCGGCTCGGTCTGTTCGTCGTCAGCCGCCTCGCACGCCGCCACGACGTCAAGGTCACCCTCCAGACCTCCCCGTACGGGGGCACCACCGCCGTCGTCCTCATCCCCCTGGAGCTGCTGACGGAGGACGGGGACGGGGCGGGCGGCGGCTCCCGCCCCGGGGACGAGGACACGGGCGAGCAGCTCCTCGCCCACGGCCGCCGCGTGGCCGCCTTCCCGCCGCCCGCCGCCCGCGTCCCGGCC
>NZ_JBPQTW010000031.1:0-48419 GCF_051386535.1 Streptomyces sp. URMC 127 | reverse complement strand
CCTGACCCCCGCCTTACCCCCGCCTGACCCGCACCTGACCCGCCCCGGGAAACGGAGCCCGGGGCGGTCCGCCGTGCGCCTGCGCCTTGCTACTACGCCTTGCGGAGGCGGCCGATGATGCCGTCGAGGTCCTGGCGGAAGAGGTGCTCGCGGACGAAGTGGCCGCCGGGCTCCTCGTGCCACTCGTGCGGGATGCCGGCCCGGTCGAGGTAGCCGCGCCACTCGCGCTGGGTCTGCAGCACGCCGGTCTCGTTGAACCTGTCCCAGAAGGTCGGCTCGGGGCTCGTGCCGGCGACCATGAAGACACGCTTGTTCCGGTAGCTCTCGACGCGCTCGCACGGGTTGTCCATGCTGACCCGGTTCTGGTCCCAGGGCATGCCGTAGACCATGCCGCCGCCGAGCTCGACCGCCGCGGAGGAGGCGTTGGCCCAGTGGACGACCCCGCCGGCGATGCCGCCGGCGACGCCGCGCAGGCTGGCGGGGCCGGAGTGGGAGCTCACGGAGGCGAAGTGGCCCCAGTACTTGGCCGCGTACTTCAGGGCGCCGAAGCCGCCCATCGAGAAGCCTGAGACGGCGCGGCCGTCGTACTCGGCGTACGTGCGGAAGTTGTCGTCGATCCAGGGGATCAGCTGCTCGATGTGGAAGTGCTCCCAGTTGCGGGGGCCGACGAAGGAGCTGACGGGGTTGGAGTACCAGCCGGCCTTCCCGCCGTCGGGCATGACGACGATGAGGGGCTTGCCCGCGGTCCACGCGCGGATGCCGCCGCCCACCTGCCGGTCGAACTCGATGAAGTCGCCCCCGCCGCCGTGCAGCAGGTACAGCACGGGGTACCGGCGGCCGCTGGTGTGGTAGTCGTCGGGGAGCAGGACGTTCACGGCGGGCTTCCAGCCGATCGCCGAGGTCTCGAAACGGTAGTACCACATGCGGGGGTCGGACTCGCCCGCCTCGACGATGCGCAGACCGCGGCCGTCACTGGCCGCACTGGCCACGGGAGCGGCCGCGAGGACGCCTCCGCCGCCCAGGGCCATCGCCGCGGAGAGGCCTCCGACGGCCTTCAGGACACCTCGGCGGGTGGGACGGTGCTCGTTCAACAGGACCTCCTGGCCGGAAGACGGTCATTTCTGGTGATGGTTTGTCAGTTGTTGGTGATCCAGGTTCCCCTGGAGGGGTTCCAGTGGATGGTGGCCTTCTGGAACTTCTGGGCCTTGCCGCCGGCCTCGTCCACCTCGTCGGTCACGGGGTAGCCGAGCGCCTGCTCGTGACCGGCGGCGTGGAAGGCCTTGTAGATCTCGCCGTGCACGGGGTGCGCACCCGTCTGCGGCGACCAGAGGAAGAGGCCCTGCTCGAAGAACTGGTAGCGGCCGCGCGTCCCGTCGGGCGCCCGCCCGGCATCCGCCTCGTCCATCGTCGGGAAGCCCCAGCGCCGTTCGGAGTCCGTCGCCCAGAACTTGCTCAGGATCTCGCCGTAGACCGCGTAGGCCACGTCCGGGTGCCAGATGACGATCCCGTTCTGGAACAGCTGGAAGCGGCCGCCCAGCATCGCGTCCTCCTCGGCGCGCAGGGGCAGGCCGAGGGGGCCTCCGGGGCCGCCCGTGCCCTCGTACTTGGCGCCGATCGTGCCGTAGGGCCGGAACGCCTCGTCGCGCATGGCGATCGCGTGGGCCTCGGCCTGGTCGTAGCGGTCCGGATAGGCGGAGCGCTGGACGGCCTGGGCGAGCTGCCCGGCGGTGCTGCCCTCCATGCCGGGCTCCATCTGCTGCGCGACCTCGAAGAACTTGTTGGCCGCGTAGCCGACGTCCATGACCTGCTCGGGGCTGCCCCAGCCCTGCGAGGGGCGCTGCTGGAAGACGCCGAGCGAGTCGCGGTCGCCGCAGGCCAGGTTGTTCATGTGGGACTCGACCCAGCCGGTCTCGAAGCCGGCGAGCATCACCTTCGGGGAGACGTTCCGGCGCTGGCCGACTTCGTAGACCTTGCGGGTCACGGCTATGTCGCGCTCGGCGGGGACGCCGCAGAAGGCCTCGGCCGTCATGGGGTGCCCGAGGGGGCCGGGCAGGGGCGCCTTGCCGGTGCCCCGCGCTGCCGCCGGGTGTGCCAGGGCGGCGGAGAGGGCCGTCGCCAGCAGGAGGGTCGCCGTTGCGGATCTCACGCGCCGTGCGGATCTGCCATGCACGTCCTTGCTCCTTTGCAGAGGGGGCCGGGGCCCGCTCCGGTACGGGCCGGCGGTACGACCGGACGGCCCGCAAGGTAGCCACCGCTCCTTGGGGCGCGGCATCCGGAACGATCCGGAGTGACGGAGGCCGGCGGTTCCCGGTAGGGATGAGGGATGGGGGCGCGGAGAGACCAGGAAGGGTCAGAAGGGTCAGGAGGAGCCAGGAGGACTGGAGTCAGGAGGACTGGGGTCAGGAGGGGTCGGTCGGTGCCGCGGTCAGCGGTCCGCCGGTCACCGGGCGGGGCCGGGTGCCGGGCACTGAGGCACGCCGGGACGGTCCTGGGTGCGCACGGCGGGGAGCCACGCCGTGGAGCGCGCGGAACCGCGCGGCAGCCGGACGCGGTACCAGTCGGCGGACCACGTCCCCGCCTCGTCCACGATGGGCACGCCGCCGGGGAGACGGCACTCGGCGTCCAGGACGTCCCCGTGCCAGACCCGTACGGGTACGACGTTGTCGATGGTGTAGGGCTGCCGGGGGTCGATGGCCATGCCGAGGCTGCACTGCGGGTCCCGGTCCGTGCGCTCCCGGCAGCCCCGCTCGGCGTTGAACACGCGGAGGTGGCCGGACGGCCCGGACGCGGCACCGGCCGCCGCGGCGGCGGTGGACGCGCCGGGCCGGGGCAGCGGGCCGGACCCGTGGTCGCGCACGGCGTACGACCAGCCCGCCGCAACCGCGCCGCAGACCGCGACGGCCACGAGGCCGGCGCGGATCCTGCGCCGCCGGCGGGTGCCGGGGACTGCCGCCGCGCCTTCCTCTTCGTCTCCGCGCGGCCGGGGCGGCGCTGCGGGTGCGGTTGCCCGGTGCTCGGCGATGCGGGCCAGCAGGCTCTCGGCGGTGTGGACGGCGCGCGTGGCGTGGGCGGGGGCCAGGCAGTCGGCGGCCAGGGCGCGCCAGAACGGCGGCACCGCGTCGTCCATGCGCAGGGGCGCCCGGCCGTCGGCGTACTCCTGTGCGGCGGCCGCGCGGGCCACGGGGGTGGCGCCGGGGAACGGGGAGGCGCCCGCGGTGAACACCTCGTGGATCACGATGCCGAGGGCCCAGACGTCGGCGCTCGGGCGGACCTGCACGCCGTGTTCGCCGAGGGGCGCCTTCCAGCGTTCGGGCGGGAGGTAGTCGAAGGTGCCCATCGGGGGCCCGTAGCCGTGGGTGCCCCGGGTGCCGGTGAGCTCGGTGGCGAGTCCGAAGTCGGAGAGCCGCGCGGAGCCGTCGGGCATGAGGAGGACGTTGTCCGGTTTGAGGTCGCCGTGGACCCAGCCGCTGCGGTGCAGGTGGGCCAGGCCTTCGCAGATCTCGGTGAGGAGCTGTTCCGCCGTGGCCTCGTCGATGCCGCTGCGGCCCGGCCCGCTCCGACCCGGCCCGCTCCCGCTCTGTCCGCTCCGGCTCTGTCCGCTCCGGCTCGTCGCGTCGAGCAGGTCCCGCAGGCTGCGTTCGGCACGCTCCATCACCAGGACGATGGCGCCGTCCAGGAGCGGGTGGCCCGGTTCGCTGAGCACGAAGGAGTCCAGGAGGCGGATGATCCGGGGGTGGCGGGTGCGGCGGCCGAACTCGACCTCGCGCCGGGCCGTTTCGGCGACCTTACGGGCCTGGCTCGGCGCGAGGCCGCCGGTCGGCAGGAACTTGAGCGCGACGTCCCGCGGCAGCGGGACCCGGGGCGTGCCCTCACCCGCGTCGCCGCCGTCCGTGTCTTCACGCTCGCCGGCGCCGCTACGGCCGTCGGCCCGCCGTGCGGCGTAGACCGTCGCCCAGCCGCCGGTCCCGAGCGGCGCGGTGACCTCCCACCGGCCGACGAGATGTCCGGGCGGCAGCAGCTCCGCCGCGTCGCTCCCCGAGCCCTCACCTGCCGGGCCGTGCACCGCCGCCTCCTACGGCCCGTCCTGCGGTCCGCCCGCGCCTCATCGGGCGGACCCCCGCGCCGGAATGCCCGCGGCGGCCCGCGGCGGCAGCAGAGCCAGGTGCTCCTCACGGACGAGGCCGAAGCGCAGCGCGAGGCCGACGATCGTCTCCCGCTTGCCGTTGCGCCGGGCCTCCCTGCGCGGATCGGCACCGGCCGGGGCGCTGATGCGCATCTTCTCCTCGGCCAGGTAGTCGATGTGCGAGCTGACGGCCCGGGCCGTCAGGCGGCCGCAGGCGGGGTGCCCCCGGAGCCGTTCGACGATCTGGGGCGTGGTGGGCACGGCGACCGGCGACTCGTCACGCAGGCGCGGTTCGCAGAGCGCGACGAGCACGAGGAAGTAGGCGGCGGTCTCGTCGAGCGAGTAGGCGGTGACCGTACGGCTCCCCCAGCCGCCGCCCGCGCCGTCGGCGTCCAAGTAGACGTGGTCGGGCGCGAACACCTGGAAGGAGACGGTGGTGCCGCGGCGCGTGGGCAGCACGACCCGGGAGAACTCGAAGGGGATGGGGGCCCCTGCGCGCCGGGGCGGCACCCGGAAGTACTCCCCCGCTCCTTCCGGGTTCTCCACGAGGTAGCTCTGGGTGGTGCTGTGGTTGCTGAGCTGCCAGTGGTCGTCGGTCACCCGGATCTCGCCCGCCAGCCGGGAGATCGCCGCGTCGGCGAGGCGGAGTTCGACGGGGGTCCTGGCGGATCCGCGGCCGAAACGGGCCACTTCCCCCGGGCCGAGCCGTAAGGTCACGGCCTCGCCCGCCGGTTCCCCGCCGGCCTCTCCGCTCCCCTGCGGCAGGTGGACCACTATTCCGCTCACCGGCCCCTCCTCACTCCCCGTCAGCGCCTGTCGCGCAGGGCGAACGTTACACATTCCGTACACGAATGTCCCTCGGCCCCGGGCGGCCAGGTGCCGGTCTTGAGCACGCCCATGGAGAGGAGCGGCGGGGCCCCTGGTAGCGCCGCCGCACGCATGGGGCCGTGCCCGACATGAGCGAGGCGGCGATCGGTGTGAGACTGGGAGGGGAAGGGGTGATCCCCGTGCCGGAGCCATCGCGTGCGTCCACCCGCCCCGACAACGCCGTCGACGAGAACCGGCTGGAGGATCTGATCGTCGAGGCGCAGACGACGCTGCCGTTCGAGCTGCCCGGCCTGGCGAACCGGTGCGCCGCGGCCCTCGGTCTGGGCGCCGTGCTGATCTACCTCGTCGACCTGCAGCAGCAACTGCTCATCCCGCTCGACGAGGCCGGGGAGCCGCTGCCGGTGGACCGGTCACTGGCCGGCTGGGCCTACCGCACGGTCACTCCGCGCGTGACCGAGGCCGGCGACGACATGGTCCTCTGGATGCCGTTGGTCGACGGTGCGGAGCGGCTGGGCGTGCTCGCGGTGCGGACCCCCTCGCTGGACGGCGTACGGATGCGGCGCAGCCGGATGCTCGCCTTTCTGTTCGCGATGCTGATCACCTCGAAGCGCGCCTACAGCGACTGGCTCGCTGCCCGTGCCCGCACGACGACCATGCGGCTGCCCACCGAGATGCTGCGGGCCTTCCTGCCGTCCCACACCATCGGCAGCAGCAGGTGCGTCTCGACCGCGGTCCTGGAGCCGGCGTACGACATCGCCGGCGACGCCTTCGACCACTCGGTGGTCAAGGACGTGCTGCACACCATGATCCTCGACTCCATGGGGCACGACCTGACCGCCGGCCTGACCACGTCGGTCGCCATGGCGGCGGCGCGGAACGCCCGCCGCCACGGTGGCGACCTGGCCGATGTCGTCGGCTCCGTCGACGAGGCGCTCGCCCAATGGCTGCCCGATCACTTCTGCACCGGCGTGCTGTGCCGGCTCGACGCGGTCAGCGGGGTGCTGCGGTGGGTCAACTGCGGTCATCCGCCGCCGTTGCTGATTCGTGCCGAGCGGGTGCTCGGCGGGGTGCTGGACAGTCCCCCGCAGCCGCCGCTCGGTCTGGCCGGCGAACTCGTCCCGGCGGCCCGGCACGTCCACGAGACGACGCTGGAACCGGGTGACTGCGTCCTGCTCTACACCGATGGTGTCGTGGAAGCCCGCGACGCGGACGGTGCGGAGTTCGGTCTCGACCGGTTCACCGACTTCATCATCCGCTCGTCCGCTGCCGGCCAGCGGCCGGCCGAGGTGCTGCGGCTGCTCATCCACGCCATTCTCGACTACCAGCGCAACCGGCTGCGGGACGACGCGACGATCCTGCTCTTCGAATGGCGCCCGCAGTGCTGGTAGTCCGGTCCCGGGGCCGGAGCCGGACTGCGCCGGTGCCCCGGACCCCGGGCTGCACCCTCCGGGCACGGAAGTGCAACTTCCCCCGTCCGGCCGGGTGCCGGCCTCCTGCGCGGGGGTTCCTGCGGCTGCCGCCTGTGACATCCTCGGGGACGTGACGAGCGAGCCTGTCGAGGACGAGGAGTCCGGCGTCGCACCCGACGTCGTCGCGCTGGCCAAGGTGGTGGCCGCCTTGCGCGCCGAGAACGAGCGCCTGCACCACCAGATGTCCACCTCGGCCGTGCTGGAGCGCGCCACAGGCGTACTGATGGCACGGTCGGGATGCTCGGCTGCGGAAGCGCACAGCGAGCTGGCACAACAGGCGCGGGCCGGCGGCCGCACGCTGACCGAGGAGTGCTGGATCACCCTCGGCGACCTGCCGGACGCCCCGGACACCTCAGGCATGCCGCAGGCGGGCCGAGCGTCCTCCCCCGCCGGCCGGCCCGGCCGGGTGCCGGAACCCCGCACGGAGGCGCGCGCGTCGTCCCGCCCCGCGCTCCTCGCCGGCCTCGGCGCGGCGCTCGCCGACGCGGGCTGCCCGCAGGACGTCGCCGAACGGCTGCTGGACCACCTGGCCGGTGCCCCGGTCCGGGCCGACGCCGTCCTGCTCTTCTCGCGCACCGATCACGACGCCCTGGAGCTCGCCGGGCACGCGGGCGCCGGGGCCGCCGTCGCCGCCCAGTGGCGGTTCGTGCCGCCCGTCGGCGGTATCGCCGCCCTGGACGCCGTCCGCCGCGGCGAAGCCGTATGGCTGGAGGACCCGGCGCGGGACGCGGAGCGCTACCAGCTGATCGGGCAGCCGCCGCAGAGGTGGGGCACCCGCGCCTGGCTTCCGGTCACCACCGGCGGCAGGGTCACCGCGGCGCTCGGCATCCTACGCACGGTGGACACCCCTTTCGGCGAGGAGGTGCGCGAGCTGCTGCGGTCGGTCGCCCGGCTGTGCGCCGGGAGCCTCCGTACCGGGGACGTGCGCCCCGGGCCGCTCCGGCTGAACGGGCGCCCCGGCCCGTCCCCGTGGCCCGGCACGGCAGTGGCCCCGGGAGCGCACGGCCGGCCCGCACCGGCCGGACAGGGCGCGGAGCCCGGGAGCCCGGGAGGATCCGACGCCGGGCCGGCCGGCCCGGCCGCACTCGTCCAGGCCGTCTTCGACGCCCTCCCGGGCCCGGCCGTCCTCCTCACCCCCCTGCGGTCACCCACCGGTGACGTCGAGGACTTCCGCATCGACGCCGCCGCGCCGCACTCCGTCGACGTCGCGGGCCGGCGCGGCCGCCGGCTGGTCGGGCTGCGGGTCCTGGAGTGCTACCCCACCGTGGCCGGCGCCGACGTCTGGCAGGGCTACCTGCGGACGCTCGCCACGGGGACGCCGTACGAGGGCGAGCCCTTCGCCTACGAGGAGGTCGTCGCCGGCCTGCGGCAGCGCTCCACCTACTCCGTCCGGGCCGTCAAACTCGGTGACGGCCTCGTGGTCACCTGGACGGGGCACGACGACATCGCCCGGCAGCAGTCCCTCCTGGCCGACCTGCAGCGGCTCGGCAACCTCGGCTGGACGGACTGGAACCTCGTCACGGGCGCCATCACGTGGTCGCCCCAGGTCCACGCCGTCCTCGACCGCGATCCGGCACTGGGCCCGCTCCCCCTCGACGCCTTCCCCGGCGACGTCCTGCCCGAGGAAGCCCCGGCCTTCACCCGCGCGATCCGGCAGCTCCGCGGCTCCGGCACCCCCGTCGACCGCCTGGTCCGCATCGCGACCCGGAGCGGCGTCCGGCACCTGCGGGTCGTCGCCGAGGCGGTGCCGGACGCCCACGGCTCCCCCGTCGAAGTGCACGGCTTCGTCCAGGACGTCACGGCGCAGCGCACCACCGAACTCGCCCTGACGGAGACCCGGCAGGCCGTGCGGGCCCAGTACGACGTGCTGCAGGCGGAACGGACGGTCGCCGCCCGGCTGCAGCACGCCCTGCTGCCGCTGCCCGGGCAGTCGCTGAACCTGGCGGGTCTGCGCGTCGACGTCGCCTACCTCCCCTCCCACGACGACCTCAACGTCGGCGGCGACTGGTACAGCGCCCTGGAGATGCCCGGCGGCGGCGTGCTCTTCGCGGTCGGCGACGTGGCCGGGCACGGCATCGACGCGGTGGCGACGATGGCCCAGCTGCGCTTCACGGCCAAGGGCATGGTCGTCACCGGCTCGTCGCTGACCGGCGCGCTGCACCGGCTCAACACCCTGCTCCTGCACACCCGCGACCACCACACCACCGCCACGATGGTGCTCGGCCGCTACGACCCCGCCGACCGCTGCCTGACCTGGGTCCAGGCGGGCCATCCGCCGCCCCTGCTCGTACGCCACGGGAAGGCCGGCTTCCTCTCCCCGCCCCAGGGCATCCTGCTCGGCGCCACGCTGCGGCCGTCCTTCGGCGAAGCCATGTGCCGGATCATGCCCGGCGACCACCTGCTGCTGTACACCGACGGCCTGGTCGAACGCCCCGGGGAACACCTGGACGAGGGCCTCGGCCGCTTGGCCCGCGCCGCCGAGGCCGAACTCTCCGCGGACGCCCCCGGCTCCCTCGACGCGTTGCTGTCCCGCCTCCTCCCGGGCGACCAGGGCGACGACGTGTGCCTGCTGGACATCCACCTGCCCGCATCCGCCTGACGGCGAGGAACACGCAACCTGGGCGGTGCCCCCGGCGCCGACGAGCGCCCCGGCACGCCCTGCTGCCGCGTGGCTGAAGGAAGCGTCCGGCTAGTCGATGATCTGGTTGAAGAACAGGACCGCCGGGGCCAGCACCCCTCCGCCGATGCTCACGGCGACGGGCCACGCGTTCCCGGCCAGCGCCGCAAGGACCGTGGCGGCGATGCCGGCCAGGGCCGCCAGGAGGAAGACGACGGCGGCGCGCTGAGTGAGGAGCGGCCCTTCCCGGCCGGGCCGCCGACGGCTGGGCTGTGCCACCTCGGTGCGCCTCCCTCACCTGACGCCATGAGCGGGCTCGTGCGCCCGCTCCCGCCGGGGCGTACCGTGCACGCCCCGGTCCGGCACGGGGACGTCCCACGGATCCTGCGCGGGGCGCAGGAGTTCGAAGGCGACGCGGCCGTCGCTGTGCGTGCGCACTCCGTGGACGGCGGGTTCGGGCAGGCTGTTGTAGTGGAAGGGCGTGGAGAAGTAGTACGCGCCGGTGTCCGGGACGGCGACGATGTCGCCGGGTTCCAGCAGCGGCAACGCGCGGTCGCGCGCCAGCAGGTCCCCGGCGAAGCAGGCCGGGCCCGCGATGTCCTGGCGGACCGGTGCGCCGCGCTTCGCCGTGCCGCCGCCGTCGTACGCCTCGATCCGCAGGGGCCAGGCGCCGGGATCGAACACGGTCCGGGTGGCCACCTGCACACCGGCGTGGGTGACCGCGATCGGCCGGCCGCCCATGTGCTTCGTGTATTCGACGTAGGCCGCGGTGAAACCGTTCTTGGCGAGGACGGAACGGCCGAACTCGGTGACGATCCCGTACCCGCCGGAGAACAGCGCGGGCGCGTGCGCGCGCAGCTCTGCGACGTACGTGCCGAAGGCCGGCTCGGTCGCGTCGCCGGCGAAGTCGACGGGCAGCCCGCCGCCGATGTCGATGCCGGTGACCTGGCGCCGGCCGGCGGCGGCGTTGACCTCCTCGGCGAACGCCACGGCCCGGGCGACCCCGCGCGCCATCAGCTCCAGCGGGCAGCCCTGGGAGCCGGCATGGGTGTGCACCCAGGTGAGCCACGGCCGGGCGCGGTAGGCGCGCAGCAGCTCGCGCCTGCTGCCCGGGTCGGCCAGCGGCACGCCGAACTTGGAGGTGCTCGTGGCCGTGCTCATGGCGGCGATGGCGCCGCCGCCGAGCTGGGAGTTGACCCGCACACCGATCTTCGACAGCGGGGCGCGGCCGCCGAGCGCCCGGTCGATCCTGGCGAGTTCCTGGTGGTTGTCCGCGTTGACGGTCACACCGAGGCCGAGGGCGTACCGGAGTTCGGCCTCCGTCTTGGCCGGCGAGTCGAACACGATCCGGTCCGGCGCGAAGCCGGCGGCCAGTGCGCGGGCCAGCTCGCCCGCGCTGGCGACCTCGCAGCCCATGCCGAGCCTGCGCAGCTCCGCCAGCACCGGCACGAGGCTGTTGGCCTTGGCGGCGAACGCGTGCAGTACGGGTGGCGCGGAGGGGGAGGAGGGGAACGCGCGGTGCAGGGAGCCGACCGTCGCGGCGACGCCGTCCAGGTCGACGAAGGCGGCCAGCAGGGACCGTTCGCGGTCCAGGAGTCCCTGTCGCACCGCCTCCCGCAGGATCCGCTCGCGCCGCTGTGCGGCGGGGGTCAGTCCGGTCATGGTGAGCCTTCCGGGTGCTCTGCGCGACGCCCGGGGCCTTCCCGGGGGCGGAGTACCAGGCTGCTGTCCGTACCGGGAGGGCGTCTTCGTCGAGTCGTCAAAGCCGCGGGCGCGTCTCACAGCGCTCAGGAGCAATAGGCCGCCGGCCCGGCCGTGTCGTTGTCCGCTCCGACGAAGGAGCGGCTCTCCGGTCGTGCCGGCGCACAAACAGGGGGCCGTCCTCCCGGTCGCTCAGTGCGTGCCGTCGCCCTGGTCGCCCAGGCGTAACTGCAACTGGGCCAGCAGCCGGGCGTCGGGGTCCTCCAGGTCGAGCCCCGACACCTGGGTGATGCGCCGCAGCCGGTAGCGCAGGCTGTTGGAGTGCAGGCCCAGCGCGCGGGAAGCGGCGGACACGTCGCCGAAGTGGGCGAGATAGGCGCGCAGGGTCTCCACCAGGCAACTGCCGTTGTGCTCTGCGTCAAAAGCCTTCAGCCGGGCCACCGATGTCTGCTGCGGCAGTGCCACCCCGCGCAGGGCGTCGACGACGTGCAGGATGCCGACCGTGTCCGCGACGTCCGCGGTCCTGGCCACGGTCCGCGTCCCCGCGGCCTCGGTGAGCGCCCTGAGGGCGAGCTCCGCCGAACGGCGTGAGGCGGGCGCTCCCGCCAGCCCGGGGGTCACCTCGCCCAGGCCGACCTTCACCGGCCTGCCCAGCGTGGCCGGCAGCTGGTCCGCCAGGGACTCCCCCAGCCGCGTCACCTGGCTCGCGGCCCGCTCGGGGTCGCGGTCCAGCGCGCTCAGCAGCACCAGGATCCGGCCGCCCGCGGGGACGACCACCGCGCGGTGGCCGTAGGCGGCGCAGCGCAGGGCCACCAGCCCGTGTGTTCCTGACGGCCCGCCACCGTCGTGACCGGCGGCGCCGGTGCCGACCGCCAGGACGGCGCACGGCTCCCGCGGCGGCAGCGAGGCCCGCTCGGCGAGGACTTCGACGGATCCGCGGTCCTCCAGCAGGGCGCGGGCCGCGTCCTCGGCGAGGCGGTCGTCCGAACCGTGGGTGCGGTGGTGCAGCAGGTGGGCGGCGGCGGAGCGGGCCGCCGCGCGCAGCGCCTCGGGGGCGTTGGGCGCCAGCGGCCGGCCGGCCACCGCGGCCACCCAGATCGACCCGAGCGCCTCCCCGCCCGCCCGTACGGCGCCCACCAGACGCTCCGGGTCCGGCCCGTGCGCCGGCCGGTGCAGCACCTCGTCCCCGGACCACAGGGCCTGGAAGAACCCGGCCTCCCGCATGGCGGCCACCCGCCACGGCGGGACGCGGCGGCCGAGGATGGTCAGCCGGCGCAGCTCGTCCACGTTCTCCTCGGTCGAGGAGTAGGCGAGCACCCTGGACTCGGTGTCCTCGATCGTCACTGCGCCGCCGGTCAGGGCCGCGACCGCTTCGGCCAGCGAGTCCAGGTCACCCGGGCGCGGCCCGCCGAGCCCCTCCACGGGCGGTACGCCCGCCGCGGCCAGCCCGGCCCGCAGCACGCCCACCAGGTGCGCCCAGGTGCACCAGGCGGTGCGGAAGAACAGCGCCGTACCGCCCTCTTCGGCGGCCGCCTGCAGGGCTTCCGCGGACGGCTCGGGCCGGCCGGGCCCGAACACCACGCCCGCCGCGCCCGACTCGCCCGCCCGGCGCACGATGCCGGCCGCCTGAGGCGAGCGCGGATCGACGCCCACGGCGAGGAGCAGCTCCCGCGGCCTGAGCACGGGATCGAGGAGGTCCAGCACGTTCACGCCGGTGACCGCGGTGCCCAGCCCCCCGGGCGCCGCGTACAGCTCGACGGCGCCCGCCCCCACGACGGAGAGCAGTCTCTCCAGCGTCACCCGCGTCCGGCCGGCCGTCTCCCGGCCGGCTGATCCGCCCAGGTCCGTCACGTCGCCCCCCGGCTCGTACGCCCCGCGTCCGACAAGTTCTCTGCCCGGCCCGGCACCGGAGCGCAGAGCGCGGAGCGCGCGCACGCCACGCACCGCCGGCGGCCGGTCCGGACAACGTACGGCACGACGGTCGCGTCCGCAGCCGTTGCGGAGCACGCCGTGGGGGGCGGGGTGTTCCTGCCGTCGCCGGTAAAGCGATGCCCCCTCGCGGGAGGGGGCATCGCCGACTACTTGGCGCGCGCCTTGCGGCCCTTCGGCGGCTCGCATTCCTGCGCGGCCGCTATGAAGGGCTTGAGCGCGTCATGGAGCTTGTTCAGCGAGTCGGGCCCGAGATCAATCCGGTAATACTGGACAGAGGGGACCAGCCTGGTCTCGAATTCGCTGCTTCCGTCCTCATCGTCCTTGGCGGCCCCGGCCCGTACTTCCATACCGGGGACGGCGAACATGTGCGGATGGACGTCCTCGGTCACGGCCGGATCGAGGTCGTCGTAGGCTTCGACCTTCACCCATGTTTCGTGGGTGACGGACTGGTCTCCCACCGTCAATGTCCTGCCTCCCTTCCGCACGCCCGGCTCGTTCTGCCGCGATTCGTCTACCTCGATAAACCTGGTGCCCATCAGCGCCCCTTCACAAGATCGACCAAAGCCTAGCCGCTGCTGCGGAGTTACTCCCCATCGGCAGGACTCCGCGGGTCCGGCCCGGCCGCCGGCCGGAACGGAACCGATCCGCGCAAGCGAAGCGTGATGATCCATGACCGAATCACGCAGAGAAACGCGGAGAGAAGAGGAACGCTCTCATGGGAATCACCGGCTCCCGCCCGTCCCGCCGCACGCTCCTGGCCCTCGGCGCCGGGACGGCACTCGCCACGGCCTTACCCTCCTCGGCCCGGGCCGACGGGCCGACCGCAGCCCGGCCCGAAGGGATAGAAGGGACAGCAAGGATCGCAGGGATCGCAGGGATCGAAGGGATCGCAGGACGTCTCAGAGAGCTTGAGGCGGAGCACAACGCCCGGCTGGGCGTGTACGCGCATTCGACGGAGACCGGGGCGACCGTCCTGCACCGCGCGGACGAACGGTTCCCGATGTGCTCGGTGTTCAAGACCCTGGCCGTAGCGGCCGTCCTGCGCGACCTGGACCACGACGGCGAGGTCCTGTCCCGGCGGATCTTCTACACCCTGGAGGACGTCAGTAAGTCCGGGAACTCACCGGTCACGATGCACCATGTCGCCGACGGCATGACCGTCGCGGAACTGTGCGACGCCGCCATCACCCAGAGCGACAACACCGCGGCCAACTTGCTGCTCCGCCTCCTCGGCGGCCCCACCGCCATCACCCGTTTCTGCCGCTCCACCGGGGACGCCGTCACCCGCCTCGACCGCTGGGAGCCCGCCCTGAACACGGCCGAGCCCTGGCGCGTCACCGACACCACCACCCCGCACGCCATCGGACGGACCTACGCCCGCCTCACCCTCGGCAACGTCCTCGCTCCCGGCGACCGGCAGCGACTGACCGCATGGATGCTGGCCAACACGACGAACAAGGACAGGTTCCGGGCCGGGGTCCCGGCCGACTGGGCCGTCGCCGACAAGACGGGCGGCGGCGAGTACGGCACCAGCAACGACGTAGGGCTCGTCCGCCCGCCGGAGCGCCCGCCGATCGTCATGGCAGTGCTGACGACACATCACGATCCCGAGGCGAAGGGGGACAACGCCCTCATCGCGGAGACCGTCCGCCTCCTGGCGAGGTCACTGGCCTGAGCCTTACTCGTGCCGGGCCGCCCGGCCGAAGCCCCGCCCCCCGCGGCCCCGTACAACCGGCGTCTAGAGCGCCAGCAAGGGCTCCACGGCGCGCAGCTGCCGGCGGATTTCATCCAGGGGCAGGGCCCGGTCGCGCTCCAGGACGAGGTAGATGAAAATGCCGCCCTCACGCAGCCGCGGCAGAGGCCGGATCATATGCAATTCCTCGCCCAGCGTGATCAGAATGTCTTCCACACTGTCCGGCGGGTAGCCGAGGAGTTCCAGCGTGTACAGCTTGGCCCGCATGACATCGCTGTCCCCGTAGGCGACTTTGTCCATGTCGAGCCCGCTGCCGCGGTCCAGCCAGCCCAGGACCCTGCGCTGCCGGAAGTCGACTATCGCGACACCGGTGGCTCCGCTGATCGCCAACGCCTTCTCCAGGGCAGTTTCAACGGCATCCATCTGTGCACGACCTCCTTCGGGCAGGACCCGGAGAGGGCGCAGTGGCGCCCAGGCTTTCCGGCTGCTCAGGCCCTGCACGCTAGCGGAGACGGCGCACATCGTGCACCATCCGGCGCCTCACGGTCTTATCAACCGGCAGGGACCGCCCGCCCGGCCGGAGGCGCGCACTGAACGGCGACGGTGATCTCCCGTTCGAGAGGGCGCCAAGTGTTGCCAGAGTCGTGCACTTTTCGGGGACTTTGCCGCTTACGGGGGTGAATGTACGCACGTGCGGCAGGTGCCGGGCCGACCATGTGAGGGCCGGTCCCCACCGAGACTGTCCCCACCGAGAGAAGAGAAACGCTCATGGCACTCACTGTCGCCGAGAAGGACCTGCCCAGCCTCTACTGCCCTCTGGAGTCGGCGATCAACAAACGGGTGCGGCACGTCGGCAACAGAGCCGTGCGGTGGATCGCCGAGAGCGGCATGTGCGCGTCGGAGGACGAGACTGCCTGGGTGGTGGCCACGCACAGCACGGACTTCTTCGCCCGGTTCGCTCCGGTCTCGGACGATGACCGTCTCCTGGCGACCTCGCTGTGGGTGTACTGGGGCTTCGCCTTCGACGACGCCCGTTGCGACAACGGGCCCTTGAGCACCCGGCCCGCCCAGTTCAACGCCCTGGCGGGGCGCGTGCAGCGCGCGGCCGAGGCCCCTACGGCGGCCGACGGCGGGGAACGGTTCATCCCCGCGCTGCAGGACATCATCGGCCGTTTCCGTTCCTTCGGTTCACCCGTACTGGTACGCCGCTTCCTGCACGCCCAGCGGGCGTGGCTGTCGGGTGTCGCCTGGCAGGTCGGGAATCAGGGGGCCGGTCGCATGCCGGACGTGGACGATTACCTCGCCATGAGACTCCTGTCGTGCGGAGGCGAGCCGACCTTCGCGATGCTGGAACTGGCCACCGGCCTGGAGATGACGGACGAGGAACTGCACCGGCCCGCCGTACGCGCCCTGACCGAAATGGCCATCATGGTGGCGGGGCTCGACAACGACCGGCATTCCCTGCGCAAGGAGATGTCCCGGGGGCACACGGACCAGAACCTCTACAACGTCCTGATGCACCACCGGCAGATGTCGCTGCCGGAGGCGATCGAGGCGGCCACCCGGATCAGGGACCGGATCCTGGTCCGGTTCATGCATCTGCACGACCGCGTCCGGCCGGGTGCCGGTGAAGCTCTGGGGAGTTATCTGCAGGGACTGCGCTACGGAATCCGGGGCAACGCCGAGTGGGGGCTGCGCGTGCCGCGCTATCTCAGCCTCGGCCGGGTGCCGGACCCCATGGAAGAGGCGCCGCTGCAGTGGGCCGAGGCGCCCCTGGACGGCTGCGCCATGCCACTGCCGGACGCGCCTTGCCTGGCGTGGTGGTGGGACGAGGACCTGGCCTGACGGTGACCTGACCGCGGCCCGGGGATGGTCTGCGCACGCCCGTGTGCCCGCACGCCCGCACGCCCTCTCGGCTCCTCAGCGTGGTGCGGCCAGCAGCAGGTCCCACCAGGGCCCGTGGGCACCCCCGCTGCGACCGACGCCGACGTGCCGGAACGCGCACGTGAGGAGGGAACGGCGGTGCGGGGGGCTGTTCATCCAGGCCCGTACGGCGGCTTCCGGTGTCTCCGGGCCGGCGAGGATGGCCTCGTCCACGCGGTCGAAGCGGTAGCCGGCCGCTGTGATCCGGCGGCCCGGATCGGATCCGGACCGCCCCGTGTGCGAGAGCCGTTGGGCGCGTGCCATGAACGCGCTGTGGTCCTGGGCCGCCTCGCTCAGTGCTCGCCGCGGATGCACGGCGGGACAACCGGCCCTGCGGCGTTCCTGGTTCAGCGACTTGACGACGCCGGCCCGGAAACTGCCCGGCCGGGCCGGATCAGGCCGCTCCTGGCCCTCCGGGCGGGACGGCTGGGATGGCGGGGACGGTCTGGGCGGCCGGGGCCGCGCGGGCTTGCCGGACTGCCGGCCGGGTGGCTGCCAGGAAGGCACAGCGGACGGCCTCCAGGCGGGCGGCGCTTGCGGTGTGTACTGCCACGGAGCCGGCGGTGGTGCGGGGCTCATGGCCGCCGCCGGACCGGTGAGCACCAACAACAAAGAGGCTGCGGCCACGGCCGGAGCGGAGCGTTTCACGCGAGCACCGTACAGAGCCGCACACAGCCGCGCGGGCCCGGTCGATATTCCTCCACCTTCGAGGGAATGGCCACCTTTTCCCATGCAACCCACACTTCTCCTCGTTACCGTTGGCATTGTTCCTGGACCCTTCCTGGCAAGAGGAGTTGGCGAATGTCATTCTTCCGTCGTCTGATCGTTCTTTCCGCCGTGGCCGCCTCGCTCGTCATGGGCGGCGCCGCGGCTTCGGCCGTCGCGGCGCCCTCGGTGACACCCACGGCAAGCTTTCCCGGCGGGGACGGCTATCACGGTGGCCGCCCGATCCACTTCGGCCCGTTCGAAATCCCGCACAATGGACAGGTCAGCGGCGGATTCGGATGGGAAACAAACAACGGAGGCGGCGGCGGTTTGCTAGGACTGTAACCGCACCGAAAGAGGATTCCATCGGATACACACTGCTGCGGGTGGGTACGGCAACGACCGTACCCACCCGCTTTCTGTTAGGCACTTGACATGCGTCAGCGCTTGAGCGTGGCGGCGCTCGCCACCAGCACGCCGATGACGCACAGGAGAACGAGCACGGCGTCCCGGACGAAAATGCCGGTGACGCCGGTGTGCGTGGCCGCTTCCGAGGCGGCCTGGACCGCGTAGGTCATGGGCATGATCTTGGACGTGACGCTGAGGACGCCGCTCATCTCGTCGGCCGGCACGAACAGCCCGCACATCAGGAACTGGGGCAGGACGCCGGCGGGCAGGAACTGCACGGCCTGGGCCTCGTTGCGCGCGAAGGCGCTCACGAACAGGCCCAGGGCCAGGCCCAGGAGGGCGCCCAGCATGGCGATGGCCATCAGCAGACCGGCCGGCCCCTTGATGTCCAGCCCCAGCGGGCCGATCGCCAGCAGGGTCGACAGGACCGCCTGCAGGACGGCCAGGAGCGCGAAGGCCAGGCTGTAGCCGAAGACGATGTCCAGGCGCCGCACCGGCAGGGTGAGCAGCCGCTCCAGGGTTCCCGAGGTCCGTTCGCGCAGCGTGGACACGGACGCCACCAGGTACATGACGATGACGGGGAAGACGCCGAACACCTGGGGACCGACCCGCTCGAACGTGCTCTCGGAGTCCTTGAACATCAGCTTCAGCAGGAGCATGAGCATGCAGGGGATGACGAGCACCAGGGTGGTGCTGCCGCGGTCCCGCGAGACCTGGCGCAGCACGCGGTGTGCGGTGGCCAGGGTGATGCCGGGCGAGAAGGGCAGGGGGCGGCGCGGCGGCCGCGCTCCGTAAGGATCGCCGGGGTTCACGAGCGGGTGTCCGGGGCGAAGTACGACAACGGCTGGTCCTGGACGGGAAGGGAGTCGGTGAGCAGCGGGGCCGGGGCGCGGGCCGGGGGCTCCGGCCGGGGCGCCGCTTCGGCTTTCGCCGCGGCGGACACCAGGTGGACGAAGGCATCCTCCACGCTGCCGCAGCCGGTGTGGCACAGGATCTCTTCGCGTCCCGCCGCGGCGAGCAGCCGGCCGCCGCGCATCAGCAGCAGCCGGTCGCAGCGGTCGGCCTCGTCCATGACGTGGCTGGAGACCAGCAGCGTCGTTCCCTGGTCCGCGAGCCGTCTGAAGACCGCCCACAGTTCGCGGCGCACGAGGGGGTCGAGGCCGACGGTGGGTTCGTCCATCACCAGCACCTCGGGGGTGCCGAGCAGGGCCACGGCCAGCGAGACGCGGGAGTACTGCCCGCCGGAGAGGCGGGCGACGGGTTTGTCGGCGTACTCGGCGAGGTCGACTTCCTTCACCACCCGCACGACGGCGTTCTCCCGCTCCCATCCGCGCAGGCCGAGTGCCGCCGAGAAGTAGCGGAGGTTTTCCAGAACGGTGAGGTCCGGGTAGACCGACGGTGCCTGCGTCACGTACCCCACGCGGGAACAGAGCACCGCGGAGCCCGCCGGAAATCCGAGCAGCTGTACATGGCCCGCGGAGCCGGGCTGGATCCCGACCACCGACCGTAACAGCGTGGTCTTTCCGCAACCGCTGGGTCCCAGGAGTCCGACAATGGCGCCTCGCGGGACGGTGAAGCTGATGTCCTGCAACAGGATGTGATTCCCGCGGGCCACGTGCAGACCGTACACACTGACCGCTGCCGGGCCGGGCAGCCCCCACCCATTCATATGAAGATCTTTCGGATCCACTGTTCGCGTATTTCCGTTGTTCACCGTATCCGAAGACAACGGCGGCGGTTCGGCCCGGCGCAAAGCCGTGCTCCTCCCTCCGGAATGAACTGCCGACAGCCCGATTGGTTACGGGAGTTCAAGCCCGGAAAGGCGCGGGTGCCGGGCGGTCTCGGCCTGGCGTTCTCAACCGGGCGGTCTCAGTGATCGCGGCTGGTGAGCAGAGCGGCGATCTCCTGCATCTGCCGGTACACCTCCGGAGCGGGTTCCGCCCGCGTCAGGGCCCGCACGGCGGCCACGGTCTGCTGTTCCACCTGCTGCTCGGTCTTCTCACGTCCGCCCGCTTCCTCGATCAGCGTGGTCGCCAGCGCGATCTCGGGCTCGCCGAAAGGATCGGGCTGCTCGTACAGCGCGGCCAGGCGCCGGCCGGCCGGACCCTCGTCCGCCAGCGCCGCGACCACGGGAAGCGACTTCTTCCGCGTGGCCAGGTCGGTCCCGACAGGCTTGCCGCTGCGGCCGCTTGTGCCCCAGATGCCCAGCAGGTCGTCCACGCACTGAAAGGCGACCCCCAGGCGGCGGCCGAAGTCCCGCAGCCCTGCCACCCGGTCGTCAGGGGCTTGTGCCAGCAGCCCGCCGAGGGCGCAGGCGCAGCCCATCAGCGCCCCCGTCTTGCCCTCCGCCATGACGAGGTACTGCTCGGCGGTCACCCGGCGCGATCTTTCGAAGGACACGTCCTGGCTCTGCCCGTTCAGCAGCTCGCCGAGCATGTCCACCACCTCCCGCACGACAGCGTCGGCGGCGCAGGAGGCAGATGCCGACAGGACGTGCAACCCGGTCACCAACAGGGCGTCGCCGGCCAGGACGGCCGCGGGGATCCCGTACACCGACCAGGCGGCGGGGCGGTGCCGGCGCAGCGGGTCACCGTCGATCACGTCGTCGTGCAGGAGGGAGAAGTCGTGGATCAGTTCCACCCCCACCGCACCGGGAACGGCGCACGTGGCCGGTCCCCCCACCGCCCGGGCCGACAGCAGCGCGAGCGCGGCCCGTACCGCCTTGCCACCGTGCCGTGCGGCGGGGACCGCCGGTGGAGCGCTGTCATCCGGCTCGCGCCAGCCCCGGTGATAGCCGGCGATACGCGCCTCCGGCTCGGGCAGGGCTGCGACGGCGTCCTTCAGGGCCGGTTCGACCAGGTCCCACGCCCATTCCAGCAGCGTGTTCACCGTGGTGACCGACGGGACCTCCACCGCCATCAGACCCGACATGAACGCCCCTTCGACCGCTTGAGCCCGGCACCCCGCCGCCCGGCGTATCACCGGCCACCTGCGGGCGACCTGTCCGTTCAACGCGACCCCAGCTAATCGGACCCACCGCACCGGGCGCCATGCCCGGGGCGAGAGATCACCACGGTGGCCCAACAGGCGGATCTCCTGGTCATCTGCTCTCGTGACGGGCCGGTTCCGGTGCCGCGCGAGGACCGGCCGGGCGATGGCGTCATGCCGTGGCGGCCCGGCCTGTCAGGACACGGTCACGGGCGTGCGCTAGGTTGCCCGCCATGACCGGACTCGGACCCGCCGCCTGGCCACCTGCCCCGATAAGGACCGAACGGCTCGCCCTCCGCGAGCCGGAGGCGCGGGACCGTGCGGCGTTCATCGAGCTGTTCGCCTCGCCGGAGGTGGGCACCTACATCGGGGGCCCTCGACCGCGTGCTGAGCTTGAGCGCGTGGTGCCTGAGGTGCCCGGACGGCGCCCTGGCCTTTTCGTGATCGATCTGGGCGGAGCGATGATCGGCATGGTCACGCTCGACCCTCGCGGCGCAGAGCACCCGGGGCACGTTCGCCCGGAAGCCGGCGAAGCCGCACTCGGCTACATGCTCCTGCCGGAGGCGTGGGGATACGGGTACGCCGCCGAGGCGTGCGCGGCGGCGCTCGGCTGGTTCGCCGACGCGCTTCCCGGCGAGCCGGTGGTGCTCTGCACCCAGGCCGCCAACGACCGCGCGATGCGCCTCGCGGCGAAGCTGGGCTTCACCGAGGTGGAACGGTTCGAGGAGTACGGCGCCGAGCAGTGGTTCGGCGTGTGGTCCCCGTGACGGTTGGGGGTGCGCTCTTCGCCCCACCCAGCAGCGTCTCATCGCCATGTGACGGCGCTTTCCGGCCCCGCGTCACCGACCGCACCGTGGCCAGATATCTCCTACGTGACGGATTGGCCGGATTTAAAGCCATGATGTTGCCGGGGCGTTAACACGGGGACATGATCGCTGTTCGTATCAGCCTGATCACTCATCCAGGAGCCGATAAGTGATACGCCGAACCGCTCTCCGCGCCCTCGCCACCGTCGCCGTGACCGCGGCCCTCGCTCTGCCCCTCGCCCAGGGAGCCCAGGCGGCCGCCCCGGGCACGACTGCCCCGGCGGTCGCCACCGCCGCCACCACCACCGCGATCAACACGAACGACGACAACCCCTTCCGCTGGATGGAACTGGACGGCTTGCGGGCCGACTTCCAGCTCATGTGTCCCGCGGGTCACTGCGTGGGCTTCTGGTCCCTGGTCCTGACGGACGACGTCGCGCAGCAGAAGTTCAAGGGCGGCAAGTTCTTCGTCTACGCCCCGGCCACGGGTGAGTTCAGCTTCTTCCTCGACACGGACATTGCCGTCCGTACGGTCGACCGCCCCCGCCAGGTGCGCCTGGTCGACACCGAGTTCATGCGGTCCCACCCGCGCGTCGAGGTCCGCTACGGCGACCCCGACCACCCGAACCGGGCCCGCGTCGTCGCCTCCGCGACGACCCTGATGTAGCGAGCCACCAGCCCACGCCGGCCGGGTGACCAAGTCGCAGCATCCCACCCGGCGGCCACAGCGGTCACTGACCAGCGCTCCGCGCGGCCATCGCCGCCAGACCCGAGCGGTCGCTCATCGCAAAGCCCAACCCCTCGTTCGCTTCGCGCTCTCGCACGCCCTCGTTTCATGAGAATTCATCACAAGGGAGTTGTTGATTTCCATGAACCAACGCCGGAGATTCCTCGCCTTCACCACGGTGAGTGCATTCATATGCACCACCGGATTCATGCCGACGGTCAGCCACGCCGCCGGCAGCAGCGATGGAGAGAAGAAGGGGTCCTACGCCGAGACGCACGGCCTGACGCCGGATGACGTCGACAACATCAACGCACTGAACGAACGGGCCCTGACCCTGGGTCAGCCGGGCAAGCCTCCGACAGGATTTCCTCCGAGCGCGACCCCGCCCCTCCGGACGCCCGACTTCGTCGACGACAGGGAAACCCCTCCCGCCGAGCCGCTCGACAGGATGCCTGACGCGTACCGAGCCTACGGGGGCAGGGCCACTACGGTCGTCAACAACTACATACGCAAGTGGCAGCAGGTCTACAGCCACCGCGACGGAAAGATACAGCAAATGACCGAAGAGCAGCGAGAGAAGCTGTCCTACGGTTGCGTCGGCGTCACCTGGGTCAATTCGGGTCCCTACCCGTCGAACAGACTGGCGTTCGCGTTCTTCGACGAGAACAAGTACAGGAACGACCTGAAAAACACCGGCCGCAGACCCGGTGAAACCCAGGCGGAGTTCGAGGGTCGCATCGCCAAGGGCAGCTTCGACGAGGAGAAGGGGTTCCAGCGGGCGCGTGACGTGGCGTCCATCATGAACAAGGCCCTGGAAAATTCCCACGACGAGGGAACGTACCTGGACAAACTCAAGACGGAGCTCACGAACAGGAATGACGCTCTGCTCTACGAGGACAGCCGCTCAAACTTCTACTCCGCACTGAGGAACACCCCCTCCTTCAAGGAAAGAGACGGAGGGAACTACGACCCCTCCAGAATGAAGGCAGTGATCTACTCGAAGCACTTCTGGAGCGGGCAGGACCAACGGGGCCCCTCCGACAAGAGGAAGTACGGCGACCCGGAGGCCTTCCGTCCCGACCAGCGCACCGGCCTGGTCGACATGTCGAAGGACCGAAGCATCCCGCGCAGTCCCGCCAACCCCGGCGAAAGCTGGGTCAATTTCGACTACGGCTGGTTCGGGGCTCAAGCGGAAGCGGACGCCGACAAGACGATATGGACCCACGGCGACCACTATCACGCGCCCAAGAGCGGCCTGGGCCCCATGCACGTGTACGAGAGCAGGTTCGCGAACTGGTCCGCCGGCTACGAGGACTTCGACCGCGGAACCTACATGATCACGTTCATACCCAAGAGCTGGAACACCGCCCCCGCCAAGGTGAAGCAAGGCTGGCCGTAACGGAACCAGGCCGAGCGGGGCCGGGCCGCCCGGCCTCGTGAGGCAGCGCGAAGCCGCGGCCGTGCCTGTGGGGGCACGGCCGCGGCTTCCATGTAAGCCGAGAGACGATGCCCCTCAGGCCTCCTCAGCTCTCCTCAGGCCTCCTCAGTCCGAGAGGACGGGGAAGAGCGGAGTGGACATGCGGGCGCCTGCTCGGCGCAAGTCGTCAACGGTGGCCTCAAGGTTGCTGCGGTGTTCATCCAGCACGCGGGCCTCAGTGTTCCCCGGCCGCGCTCGAAGGGCGAGCCTCGGCACCGAATGGTGGTGCTCGTGAGCAGTGGGACCGCTCCACGGGGGATCGAAGCTCCAAGGGACCGGTCCCGTACGGTCGTTTGCCGCCATCCAGTCGTCGATCCGGGCGTCGACCCAGCCGTGGAGCTTCCAGAAGACGGGGTTGACGTGGGCGGAGTACGTGTCGGCGAGCCAGTTGTAACCAGGGTCGTCCCACTGAGGATCGACGTTGAACTCCTCTGTCTCGTCATCGCCCAGCGGACGGGATTCCGGCACCTCATGCGACCATCGCAGGTGCATGCGATTGTGGATGGTGAACTCTATGTCGGCCCCGAGCTGTCCGAGCGTGAGATTCCGCAACTTCGCCGGGTCGGTGAAGTCGTCCTGCCAGCCCTTCATCTCCTGGAATGACGCTGCGGTCTTCGCCTGGTGGATGGCTTCCCCGTCGAACGGCGGTGGAACCGGGTAGTCGCTGTCCCCTGGTTCAGGAACGCTCGGCCATCCTTCGACGCGGGGGTAATCCGGATCGCCGACTTCCGCGAGGATGCCGTCCACTTCGGCGATCATCTGCCGGTGCATATAGAGGAAGTCCTCGCCCGAACCGTTGTTCCTCTGGCGCTTCCCCGTAGCGGTAAGGGCCGGTCGAGGCGGCTCCCAGCCGTGCTCGCGGAACACCTGCCGCACGTCGTCCGGCATGGTCGCCCAGTTGTTGCGCGCCGTGTGCCACAGCATGTGATGCATACGCATCGCACGGGCCGCCATGGCATCAATGACTGCTTGAGGCAAGGAGGCCATTGCGCACTTCCTGTCCGCCTGGATAAGGGCTGCTGAGACGGCACGCCGCCGCGGGGAACCACGGGCTCTCATACCCAGCCTTACGCAGATCCCCCGGCAGCGCATCCCCGGAATCGATGCAACGGCGCCGTCCCCGTGGTGCGTGTCAGCCGACGGCGCTCAGCGTCAGCGGCGCGCCGACGCCGGTGCTCCAGCTCGGTCCGTACGCGCCGGGCCAGGTGCTTGGTCCAGGCAGTCAGTGGGCGGTCCATCCGCCGTCCATGGTGAGGGTGCTGCCGGTGATGAAGGCGGCGTGCTCGCCGCACAGGTACGCGACGGCCTCGGCGACCTCACGGGGTTCGATGAGGCGTTTGACGGCCGAGTCCGCCAGGAGGATCTCGGTGAGCACGCGCTCGGCGGGGATGCCGTGGAGGGCCGCCTGGTCGGCGAGCTGCTTCTCGACGAGGGGGGTGCGCACGTAGCCGGGGCTCACGCAGTTGGAGGTGACGCCGTGCGGCGCCCCTTCGAGGGCGGTGACCTTGGACAGTCCTTCGAGGCCGTGCTTGGCGGCGACGTACGCGGACTTGTAGGCGGAGGCCCGGAGGCCGTGTACGGAGGAGATGTTGACGACGCGGCCCCAGCCGCGGGCGTACATGTGCGGCAGGCTGCCCCTCAGCAGCCGGAAGGGCGCTTCCAGCAGGAGGGTGATGACGGCGCGGAACTCCTCCGGCGGGAAGTCCTGGATGGGGCGTACGAGCTGGGTGCCGGCGTTGTTGACGAGGATGTCGGTGCCGGCGGCCGCCACCTGCTCGGCGGCGTCGAGGTCGGTGAGGTCGAGGACCACGGCCTCGACGGTGCCGGGCAGGTGCGCCGCCTGCGCACGGAGGGCGTCCAGGCCCGGAGCGTCGCGGTCCACGGCGCGGACCCGGGCTCCGGCGGCGGCCAGCCTCAGGGCGCAGGCCGCGCCGATGCCGCCGGCGGCGCCGGTTATGAGGGCGGTACGCCCGTGCAGGTCGGGAGAGTTGAGGGAGGTGAGGGAAGCGTCCCCCGGGGCCGGTGAGTTCGAGGAGTGGGGCGCGGTCATGTCCGCACCCTAGACCGAGGCACCGGAAGGCCTACGGCCTGCGTCCCATCGCGTGGAGGAGCCGGCTCTGCTCCGACGTGTCCGCCGCCGGCGAGGCCTCCGTCTGCGGCCCGTAGTAGCGGTTGCTGTCCGTGACCGGGCTCTCGCTGACACCGTGATAGATCCACGCGAAGTTGCCGACTGCCCAGCGCACCGTGCGCGCGTCGAGCCGTTCGTCGAGCCGTACGGCGCGGGCGAGATCCCACGTGTGCGTGATCGCGTCCACCACGTACAGGCCCAGCAGTTGCCGCCCCGGGACGGGGCCGAACGGGTAGTCCGCGATCCTTTCGAGCGCACCGGCGGCGCGGAACGCCTCTCCGCACTCGGCCACGGCGTCCTGGTAGGCGGCGACCGGATCGCCGCCGAGTGCGTCCCCGTTCAGGTGCGCCATGAACTCCGCGCTGCTGCCACCGCGCAGGAGCGCGGTGTAGATGCGGTTGCCCACGACCATGTGGTTGACCAGCCGGCGTACGTTCCATTCGGTGCAGGGCGTCGGGTTGTCCCAGCAGGTGTCCGGCACCGCCCGCAGGCGCTCGCCGAAGCCTTCCGCCGCGGTGTCGAAGTAGCTGAGGAGTGCGGTGTCCGCGCCCACATCCGGGGCCGTGTCCGTGCCCATGTCCGGGGCCGTGTCCGTGTCATGCATGACGCCGATTCTGGTCACCGAGCGCGGCCGAATCCGGCGGGAATCGGTCGCCGATGTGGCCGCTCCCGGCCGGTCCGGCTAGCGCGAAGCCTCTCCCGGTGCCGGGACGACCCCGAGCTGCTGCAGGAAGCCGAGGAGGTCTTTGTCCGACCACTTCTCGGCGAGCTTGCCGTTCTCGATGCGGTGGATCACCGTCGCGGTCATCGTGATGGGCCTGCCGGTGGCCGGGATGCCCGGCAGGTCTCCCTCGTGCACCCCACGGGCCGTCAGCCGTGTCACGACCTTGTCGCCCTCGGCGATCTGGTCCTCGATCTCGTGGGTTCCGGGCGTGGCCTCCCAGAACAGGCGGAAGGCCTGTTTCAGCCCTTCACGGCCCGGTGCGAACCCCGGAAAGGGCGGCGGCGAATGGTCCTTGTAGTCCTCGGCCACGAGCTCGTCCATGGCCTGCACATTGCCCTGGTCGATCTCCTGGTAGAAGCGGCGTACCAGCCTCTTGTTCTCCTCGGGGGACACGACGACTCCTCCGCGCGCTCATTTCCCACCGCCGGCACACATCGCCGGCGCAACCCGTACGGGATGAATGGTCACCGCCGGATTCCTCGACGCGCCCGCGACGCGCAGGCAATCGCCCATATTCGCTCGCATTCACCCGAAGCAGCCGGGCCTCCCCTCAGGTCAGCCGGACGGAGCGAGCAGCCCGTAGACGTGCAGCGCGCCCGAGAACGTGGCCAGGTACACCCTGCCGCCGGTGACGGTCGGCGGCACGAACTTGGCGAACATGCCCACGTCGTCGCGCGCGGCGTTCATCTTGCTGTTCCACAGCTCGCGCGTGAGGTCCTGCGCGTCGTAGCAGCGCAGGATTCCTTCGACCACCGCCTGGTTGGCGTCGTCCCGGTAGGGGTGGGAGGCCCACAGCAGGGCGGTGCCGGCATCGGTGCCGCGGGCGGAGAGGGACAGCATCCCGCCGGGCATGCCCGGGGAGCCGCCGGGGACGCCGGTGGGGTCGGTGGTGGTGCTCGTGGACACCGGCGCGGTGGCGAAACGCCGGCCGTCGAAGCGGTACGCGCGCAGGAAGGCGTTCTCGGGCCACACGTAGGCCCGGGGACCATCGGGGAAGTCCCCGTACGCCGGGCCGCCGTGGATGTGGTGGCGGTTGCCGTCGGGCGTGACGACGTAGAAGCTCTGCGGGATCCGGGCGTCGGATCCGGCGTGGAAGCGGCCCATGTCGCCGGTGTCCAGCAGGTAGAACTTGCCCTCCTTGCCGCCGCCCAGCAGCAGCGGCGTGCCGGGCAGGAGCAGCGGGCCGGCCGAGCCGAGGTCGGCGTCCTGGGCGTCTAGGACGGCGTTGTTGTACGGCGAGAACCAGTCGGCGACGGCGAGGTCCGGAGTGAGCTTGACGATGCTGTCGCCCAGTTCGCTGCCGTCGGCGGCGAATCCGCCGTTGCCGGTCATGCAGTACAGACCTCCGCTGTCGTCGACCGCGAGGCCCTGTCCCGCCTGCCAGATCCCGCCCATGCGCGTGCCGGGCGTCGTCACGTACGCGCCCGCGAGAGCGAGGGTGGCGGCGTCGTGGGCGAGGACCCAGCCGTGGTACGGGCGGCGGTCCCCGTAGGAGGCGAAGGCGGTGTACACCCGGCCGTTGGCCAGGGTCAGCGCGGCCCGCTGGATGTGCCGCCTGCTGGCAAACGCGATCCGGCCGCCGCTGCTGCCCTCCCCGGTGCCGGGGACCTCGGCGGCGATGCGGACGGGCCCGCCGAGGGCCTGCCGGCCGGTGGCGAGGTCGAGGGCGTGCAGGGTGTGGTGGTAGCCGCCGGCGTCCTTCGTGAAGGCCACGGCGTACAGGACCTGCCGCTCGGTGTCGATGACGGGGGTGCTCACGATGCCGACCTCGACGGCGATGTCGCGGTAGCCGGACGGCCCGATCTGCGGGTCGGGGAGCGGCACCGGCGGCCCGAGGGAGACCCGCCACAGGGGTGCCTCGGCAGCGGGGTCGTGCGCGTCGAAGGCGTAGACGCTGTTGTGCATCGTCGCCGCGTAGACGACGTCGCGCGGGCCCGCGCCGGGCACGTCGACGCCCGGGACGACGAGCGGCTGGGCGTAGACCTGGCCGTCGACGGCGCGGGTGAACAGCTTGCCGAAGGTCGCGGGGCCGACGGTGGAGGGGCTGAGCGCGTGCTCGCGGAGGTTGGCGCCGGTGCGCCGGTTGTCGTTGTGCTGCGTGGTCACCGGCGCGGGGCCGGCTCCGTCGCCGATCACCGGCATCCGCGGTGCCCCTCTCCTCCGTATGTGCCTTGCTCCGCGCCCTTCTCCGCCTACTGCCGCCTCTCTCCGGCCCAGGGTCGGCGGCGGGCGGCGGGGCCTCAATCACTGGAACGGGTGACACGGGAGTGCGACGGCTTTGCGGGTACGTGCCCGAGCAGCGCGTACGCCCAGCGTAGGGGGGTGGTTACCGGCCGGCCGAGCGGGCCGGCATGTCACCGGGACGCGTGGCGTTCCAGGTAGATGGACGTGAACACGGCGACCTTGGCGCGCAGGGCCCAGGGGTCGAAGGGCTTGCTGATGTAGTCGACCGCGCCGGCCGCGTAGCCGCGCGCCGTGTGTTCCGGGTCCACGCCCATCGCCGTCAGGAAGATGATGGGAACGTCGCGCGTGCGGGGCCGGCGCTTGATGTGGGCGCACGTCTCGTAGCCGTCCATCTCCGGCATCTGCACGTCCATGATGATGACCGCGAAGTCGTCGTGGTCGAGCAGCGCCTTGAGCGCGGCCCGCCCGGACGAGACGGTGACCAGGTCCTGGTCGAGGGTCTCCAGGACGGCTCGCATCGCGAGCAGGTTGTCCGCCTGGTCGTCGACGATGAGGACCTTGGGCATGGACCGGGAGTCCGAGCGCGAGCGCGGCCCCGGCCCCGGGTTCGGGTTGTTCGCATCCGGGCCGCGGACATGGGCGGCCGTCGGCAGAGCGGTGGGCACAGGAGCGGCGACGTGCTGCTGCTCCACGGCCTCCAGCTGCCGTTCGAGCAGGTCGCAGCGGGCCTCCGCGGCGGCGCGCTGTTCCCGTGCCTCGCGGAGTTCCTTCCCCAGCCGTGCCACTTCGGCTGCCAGGGCGTTGCGTTCCTCCAGGAGGTCGGAGACGTCGGGGTGGGCCGCCGCGAGGCGGTCCGCCCGTTCCCGCTCGGCGCTGCGGTCGGCCTCCAGCTGGTTGAGGCGTACCTCCAGGTCGGCGATGCGGTGCGTACGGTCCAGCAGCGCGTCGCCGAGCACGTCACCCCGTACGGTCGAGCGCCGGGAGGCCCGGTCGGCGTCGGCCAGTTGCTGTTCCAGGATCTCCACCGCGTGCTTGGGCGACGAACCGGCGTCGACCGCCGACCCGTACAGGCCGCGCACGAACTCGATGGCCTCGGCGGTGACTGCGGTTCCCCGGTGCTCGGCGAGGTCGGCGAACAGGTCCATGATCACCTGCCAGGGTGGTAACCGGGTGCCGTTCAGGTAGCGCGAGAACGTCCCCGGATCGCGCCGGCGGCGCGCCGCGTACCGCCGCACGGACAGCTCCATGCCCTCGAACAGGTCCCGCAGGGCCTGGGCCAGGGCCCGGGACGTGTCGGTCAGGTCCTCCCCCAGCGGCCGAAGCTCACCCATGGCATTTCCCTCTCTCCAGCCCTTTGCACGGTACGGCAAAAGGGACCCGGCACCCCTCCGACCCGGAACGTGCGAAGGGGATTCACAGGATGGAGGGCCGCGGGGCCGTTGCGCTTCGCGATCCGGGAACCGGCGCAACGATGCCCGTTGCCACGGCGTTGCCCCGCAACACCCGCTCCCCGGAAGGCATTTACAATACAGTCGTGCGCTGTATCGTAAATGCATGAAGCAGAGCGGCGACAACGGATCTCGCACCAGCGCCGGCACCAGCCCCGGCACCAGCGCCAGCCCCGGCACCACCGCTACGGCCACGGGCGCGCGGCCCCCCGGCCGTCCCCGCAGTCAGGAGGCGGACGAGGCGATCCTCTCGGCGGCGCTCGACCTGCTGATCGAGCGGGGCGCCGGCGCGACCGGCATCGAGCAGGTCGCGCGCCGCGCCGGGGTCACCCGCGCCACCGTCTACCGCCGCTTCCCGACCCTGACCGACCTGCTCGTGCGGGCCGTCGCATGGGAGTACCGGGACCTGGACCCCGGCTCGCTGGACCGGCCGGACGTCGACGCCATGATCGAGGACTGGGCCGGACACCTCGGCACCCCCCGCGCCCGCCGCCTCATGCGGCGCCTCTACAGCACGGTGGACGACCTCCCCGAGCTGCTGCGCGCCTACCACGAGGCGTACGGACGCCACCGCACCCGGGCCGTGCGCGCCGTGCTCGAACGGGCCCGCGCGGCCGGGCAGCTCCCGCCGGACAGCGACCCGGAGATCCTGCTGCAGATACTGGGCGGCGCGGCGCTGCAGCACCTCGCCGCCCACCCCGACACGACGCCCCCCGGTGAGGTGAAGGCCTACTTCGCCGCCGTCCTCCGCCAGGCCGGCTACCGGCCGTGAGCGGAACCCGCCGCGCCCTCGCACCAACCCCCGCAACCCGCCACGTCCGCCACAGCCTCCGCCTCCCGCCGCACCACCACGCCCGCCGCACCGTCACCCGAAGGAGTACCGGTCCATGAGTGAGAGCAAGGCCTGGCTGTCGCAGGACATCCGCCGGGCCCGCAAGCAGGGCACGGCCGCGATCACGCAGCGGCAGCGCAACCGGCTGGCGGACATGGTCACCCACGCCCGTGCCGCCTCGCCGTACTACCGCGAGCTCTACCGCGGCCTCCCCGAACGGGTGGAGGACCCGGCCCTGCTGCCGGTCACCGACAAGAAGACGCTGATGGGGAACTTCGACGCGTGGGTGACCGATCGCGACGTCACCCATGACAAGGTGCGGGCGTTCGCCGAAGACCCGGAGCTGATCGGGCGGCGCTTCGCCGGGAAGTACCTGGTGGCCACGACCTCGGGCACGAGCGGCCGGCGCGGCCTGTTCGTGCTCGACGACCGGTGCATGGACGTCGGCTCCGCCCTGACCGCCCGCGCGCTCGCCTCCTGGCTGGGTTCGGCCGGAATCCTGCGGACCGCCGCCCGGGGCGGCCGCATCGCCCAGCTCGTCGCCACCGGCGGGCACTACGCGAGCTACGCCGGCTACCAGCTCGTGATCCGCGAAAGCGGGTGGCGCAGGAAGGTGCTCCGCGCGTTCTCCGTGCACACGCCGATGCCGCAGCTGGTCGCCGGGCTCAACGCGTACCGGCCCGCCCTCGTCATCGGCTACACGAGCACCGTCATGCTGCTCACCGCCGAGCGGGAGGCCGGGCGCCTGCGCATCGACCCGCTGCTGATCCTGCCCGCCGGCGAGACGATGACCACGCACGACACCGACCGCATCGCCCGCGCCTTCCGCACCACGGTCCGCACGGCGTACGCCGCGACCGAGTGCACGTACCTCAGCCACAGCTGCGCGGAGGGCTGGTACCACGTCAACAGCGACTGGGCGGTGGTGGAGCCGGTCGGCGCCGACCACCGGCCCACGCCGCCCGGGGAGTTCTCCCACACCGTCCTGATCAGCAACCTCGCCAACCGCGTGCAGCCGTTCCTGCGCTACGACCTCGGTGACAGCGTCCTGCTCCGGCCCGACCCGTGCCCCTGCGGCAGTCCGCTGCCCGCCGTCCGGGTGCGGGGGCGCTCGGGCGACATCCTCACGTTCCCCACCGGCAGCGGCGGCCGGGTCAGCCTCTCGCCCCTCGCCCTGGGCACGCTCTTCGACCGGACCCCCGGCGTCGAGCTGTTCCAGATCGAGCAGACAGAGCCGGCGGCCCTGCGCGTACGTCTGCTCCCGGCCGCCGGTGCCGACCCGGACGGCGTGTGGCAGACCGTGCTCCAGGAGCTGACCCGGCTGCTCGCCGGCAACGGCCTCGGCCATGTCAGCGTCCAACGGGCCGACGAGCCGCCGCGGCAGACGCCCGGCGGCAAGTACCGGACGGTCATCCCGCTTCCCTGACGAGCTGACGGGGGGAACGGCCTTGCGCTCCGGCGCTCCGGCCCTGGCCCCCGGCAGCACACGCCGCCGAGGGCCGGAAAGGCCGGCTCCGTCAGGCCGCCCGGTTAGACCCGGCCAGACCCGGTTAGACCTGTCCAGATCCGGTTAAACCCGGTCAGACCCGGTCGGCCGCGATGAGCAGGTACTGGAAGCTGCCGTCCTTGTACGCGGTCAGGAAGGCCTTCTCGATGCCCGTGGCCAGCGGCGACTGGGCGCGCAGCTCCCAGTACGGGATCGTGGCCTCGGTGAGGTCCACCACCGCGGCCGGGACGAGGCGGTTCTTCGCCATCTCCTTGAAGTAGCTGCTGCGCGGGTGAATGTCACAGATGTAGTGGGCGTTGATCTCGCTGACGGCCCGGGACGGCAGGCCGTAGCTGTCGTTGTAGCAGCCGGTGATGGTCACGTAGCGCCCGCCGTGCCGCAGCATCCGGGCGTACTCCGGGAACAGCTGGGACAGGTCGACGTACATGGTGCTCTCGTTGTTCCAGATGGCCCGGAAGCGGCCCGTCTCGAAGCCGGTGTCGAGCATGTTCTTGAGGTGGAAGCGCACCTTGCCGGCGACGCCGCGCTTCTCGGCCTGCTCATTGGCGAACGCCACCTGCGTCTCGGAGATGGAGATGCCGTCGACGTGGCAGCCGAACCGCTGGTTGGCGACGAGGCTGCTGCCGCCCCGGCCCGAGCCGGAGTCCAGCAGGTGGTCGTCGGGGGTGATGGGGCCCAGGTGGCTCAGGAGCAGGTCCGTCTGGGCGCACTCCAGGCGGTGCAGTTCGGCGGTGATCCGCTCGTCGCGGGTCTCCTCGGGCCCGTCCAGGACCGACCAGTCGGCGTCACCGATGCCGTAGTGGTGGTGGTAGATGCCGTCCACTTCGCCGAGGCGGAGGTTGACCGGGTTCTTCTCGCGGTTCCAGTAGTCGGCGACGGACCGCTGGTACGCGCTGGCGAGAACCGGGGCAGGGGACTCCTGAATGGTCACCGTGTCTTCTCTTTCCGTTGGCTGGTGAACTGATGGAAACTCAACTGGAAGGGATCGTCCGGCCAAGTGGGCCCCGGGATCGGATCACTCGATCACCGGATCGCCGGATCGCCGGATCACCCGCTCACTTGACCGGTGCCTCGCGGTAGCGGGGGCTGGTGGCGTGCCACTCCTTGCTGCCGCCCATCCACGCCCACAGCCCGGCCAGGTAGCGCCGCAGCTCCGGGGAACCGGCCGCGCTGAGGACGGCGCACTCGGCCTCCACCGTGTGCATCAGCTCGTCGTGGATGCACGCCGCCCGGTTCACCGCCTCCTGCAGGGAGCAGTTGTCCTCTGCGGCGATGAGGTTGGGCAGGTTGGTGTCGGTGGGGTCTTCCTTGGTCATCGAGTACAGGTCGTTGAGGAGCACGTTGGCCGTGCCGGCGTACAGGTACGTGCGGCGCACGCGCGCGTCGGCGAACTCCGCGGCGGGGAGTTCGTAACCACCGACCGGGTCGATGAGGACCATGCACGGGTAGAAGGCGTTCTCGTAGCGGTGCAGCATGTACTCCCACACGGCGGGGGTGCGCCCGGAGCTGCGCCACTCGGCCTCCTGGTTGTAGCCCACGAACATCACGGCCAGTTCGTGGCGCAGCCGCGCGACCTGGGTGGGGCTCGCGATGTGAGCCAGGTGGTCGAGGCAGGAGCGGAAGGCGCGCAGCACCGGCTCCTTGCGGACCACGTTCTCGAACTCGCCCAGGTAGCGGGCCGGGAGGCGTACGGGGTCGACGACGGCGTGGGCGAGGGCCAGGCGCGAGCCGATCAGCTCCGGGTTGGTGTCCTCCCCCTCGTCGACCCAGTGGTCGTCGACGGCCCACTCGGCGAGCCCGCACTTGGCGGCGACGAGGATGCGCTCGGCGTCGTCGGTGTCGGGGTGGGCGAGCATGAACAGCCGCCCGAAGTTGTGCGACCGCAGCCGTTCCAGGCGGCCCTGGAAGATGCCGGTCTCCTCGGCCCACTCGACCAGCCGGTTGTTGACCTCTTCGCCGAGGGCCGGGTCGTCGCGCTCGGCGTCCGGGCAGTAGAGCGGCGGCACCCGGACGGAAGCCCCTTCCGATCGTCCTTCCGGGCCTCCCTCCGCGCCTGCGTCCGGGACGCTTCCGTCCGCGGGCGGGGCCGTGTCCTGCCCGGCCGGGCGCGCGCCCGTCGCGGCGGAGGCCTCCGGGGGCGGGCCGGCGTCGGCGGGGAGGGCGGTACGGAACAGGCGGGCCGCGGACGTGCCCAGCCCCGTCGGCCCGGCGAGGAGGCCGTGCACCGCCTCCGCCACGGCCGGCGCCGTCCCGTCGGCCGCGGGACGATGCGGGCGCAGGGCGTTGCGCGCTCCTGCCTGGAGCGGAGAGGCGCCGTCAAGCTGGGGCATCCGGGGGGTCCCTTCGCTACGCATGCGGGCATCGCGAACGGCGGTCCGCGACGCCGGAGTTCTCCGGTGCAGCAGACTGACGGGCCGGTGCCTTCTTGCACAGCAGATGCGGCACACATTCATCCGTATGTAGCTGTGTATGTTTATCCGCACGACTTGCGGTACAGATACGGCAGAAGCGGTCCCTCGACCGGCCGACAGGTGGGCACGCCGACCGGCCCATTGCCGCGTGGGCCTACGGGCCCATCACCCCATGGGCCAATCACCCTCTCCAGCAGGCGCTTTCGTACGCCCTTCACGGGCCGCCGGCGATGTATCGACTTGCTGACCGGTGGGCTAGTAGATTCTCCGGTGCCATCGGCGTACTTCTTCCGCAGTCGGTCCGGGTGAGAGAGAGTCAGTGGGAGCACATCATTTCCCCAGCGATGGTTCAGGATCCGCGGCCGGCGGTCGCGGTTCCCGGCGGGCGCTGCGGCGGCTGCGCCGGGGTGCCGACGCCCGGCTGACCCGGCTCGGGCTGCCGGACCACTGCGACATCGTGACGCTATGCGAACACCTGAGCCGCCGGCGGAACCGGCCCCTGCACCTGGCTCCGGTCATCATGGGCGCGTCCTACCCGTGCGGGATGTGGGTGGCCCTGGACACGGCCGACATCGTCATCTTCGAGGCCAACACCAGCAGGCTCCACCAGGACCACATCATCGCTCACGAACTCGCGCACATGATCTGCAACCACCGGGGCGAGACCGGGCCGGCCGGCACGTCGGGCCTCTCCACGATGTTCTCGTACCTCGACCCCGAGCGGGTCCGCGAGGCGCTCGGCCGTACCAGCTACTCGACCGAGGAGGAGCAGGAGGCGGAGATCATGGCGTCGCTGATCCTTGAGCACGTCACCCGTCCTCCGCTGGAGAGCAGGTGGGACGTTCCCCCGGTGGACGCGGAGGCCGTGGCCCGCATAGAGAGGTCGCTGTGATCTCCGTGATCTCCGCGGTCTCTGTAGCCTCCGTGACATCCCTGACCTATCCGACCCCCGTAGCCTCCATGACCTCCATAACCTCCGTGACCTCCGGGGCCTCGCCGCTCTTCGCCGGGGAGGGACCGTGCTGGGGCTGAAGAGCATCGTCTTCCCCCTCTGCGCCGCCCTCTGTGCCGTCGCCTTCCTGTACAAGCTCCTCGACGTGCGGAAGGGAAGCCGGGATCCGTCGCTGATCGCCCTCCTCGTCGCGTTCCTCTGCAAGGGCGTCTCCTTCGTCCTGTCGACCCCCGCCGTCTCGGCCGCCGTCGACGCCTTCACGGGCGTCACGAACCTGGGGGCCCTCGGCATCCACCTGGCGGGCGGGGCCTCCTCCAGCGCCGCCTTCCTGATCGCGATCGTCCACTGGGTCCACCCGCGCGAGGTGGCGCGCGCAAGGACACGCGTGCTGCTGACCGTCACCGCCCTCTGCGGCCTGGTCATGATCACCCTGTGGTGGGCCGGGGACGACGGGTCCGGTCAGCGGTCGTCGCACTACCTGCTGCAGAACGCGCACCGCCCCGTCACTGCGGCCTATCTGCTGCTGTACGTCACCGCGTTCGGGGCGAGCATGGTCGAGATCATCCGGCTGAGCCTCCGGTACGGCAGGGTCGCCGGCCGCGCGTGGCTGCGCCGCGGTCTGCACTGCACGGCGGCCGGTGCCGCCGCCTACCTCGTCTACTGCCTCAACCGGGCCTGGGCCGTCGTCGCGGTACAGCTGGACCTCGCCCCGCTGAACTGGGAGGCCGTCACCCCCGTCGCCAACGGGGTCGGCATCACCTTCCTCGCGGCCGGGCTCACCATGCCCTCCTGGGGTCCGCGGGTCTCCGCCGCCCGGCAGCGCACGAGGCACTTCGTCGCCCATCAGAAGCTCCACCGGCTCTGGAGCGATCTCTGCGCCGCCAGCCCGAACATCGCACTGAGCCCTCCGGAGCGCTCGCGGCTCGCCCGATTCGCGCCGTACGACATCAACTACCGGCTCTACCGGCGCGTCATCGAGATCCAGGACGGGATCCTCGCCCTGCGCCCGTACATGCCCGGGGATCCGGACGGCGCGAGCGCCGAGGCCGGGGCGGCCCTCGTGGCGGCGGCGATCGATGCGAAGATGCGGGAGGTCGAACTGTCCGAGGAGCCGCCGACGGTGACGTCCTTCGTCCCTTCGGACGTGGATTACGCGGGCGAGGTCGCCCGGCTGGTCGCGATGGCCCGCGCCTATTCCGCCCTGGTCAAACAGGGGCCGGGCGGGGCGGCAGTGAGCGGTCAACGGCCGGGACATATGGGAACGCATGGGAACGTACGGGGAACGTGAGGAGACGCAGGTCATGAAGAACCGCAGACTCGGTGGCAGCGGTGCGACCGTTTCGGCCATCGGTCTCGGATGCATGGGGATGTCCATCGCGTACGGCCCCGCCGATCCGGCGGAGGCGCGGCGCACCCTGGACCGCGCCGCGGAGCTGGGCGTCACCTTCCTCGACACGGCGGACGCCTACGGGCGCGGGGCCAACGAGGAGCTCCTCGGGAGCTGGCTGCGGGGGCGGGCGCGCGAGAGCTTCTTCCTCGCCACCAAGTTCGGGCTGCGGCACGACCCCGTCAGCGGAAGGGTCGACCGGGTCGACAACTCGCCCGAGCACGTGAAGCGGGCCTGCGACGCCTCCCTCCGCAGGCTGGGCGTCGACCACATCGACCTGTACTACGTCCACCGCCGCTCCCCGGACGTCCCGGTCGAGGAGACGACCGGGGCCATGGCGGAGCTCGTCGCCGCCGGGAAGGTGCGCTTCCTCGGCCTGTCGGAGGTGAGCCCCCGGACCCTGCGGGACGCGCACGCCGTGCATCCGGTCAGCGCCGTGCAGATGGAGTACTCGCTCGCCACCCGGGACGTGGTGGAGGGCGAGATGCTCGCGACCTGCCGGGAGCTGGGCACGGCCGTGGTGGCGTACTCGCCGCTGGGCCGCGGCATGCTCGCCGGCGCCGTCTCCTCGCGCGACGAGCTCTCCGAGGGCGACAACCGGCGGCGCTGGCCCCGGTTCTCCGCCGAGAACATCGACCGCAATCTCGCGCTGGTCCGTGCCCTCGAATCCGTCGCCGGGGAGATCGGCTGCACCCCCGCGCAAGCCGCTCTCGGATGGCTGCTCGCCCGGGGCGACGACATCATCCCCATCCCCGGCACCAAGCGCCTCGCCCGGCTGGAGGAGAACGCCGCGGCCGTGGACCTGGTCATGACGGAGGATCAGCTGGCGCGGATCGGTGACGCCGTCCCGGCCGGCGCGGTGGCCGGCGCGCGCTACCCGGAGCAGGCGCTGAGCCGGCTGGGGCACTGAATCCGGCCGGGACACTGAGCCGGGCTGAGGCACTGAGCCGGGCCGGGGCTGCGGGCCGTCGTTCGCGGGCCGTCGTTCGTGGGCCGTCGTTCGCGGCCCGGCTCAGCCCTGGCCGAAGCGGAAGCCGACCGTCCCGGGAAGGCGCGTACGCCCCGGGCGACCGGCGCCTCCCGGCCGCCCCGTTACGCCGGTCCGAACAGCGCCCGCGCTGTGAAGGGGATCACAGCGGGAAGGTGTCACGCTTCGCCCGTGCGCCGTGTCTCGATGGGCATCCGCGGACCAGCAGTCCGCCGGTCGCGGACCGACGAGAGGAGCCGGGTGTGATGCCGCAAGGCCGAGGCGCGCGAGTGCCGGGGACGGTGCCGGAGGCGGGTCATGGCTGAGGACGACGCCTTCACCGAGCACCGGCCGCTGCTGTTCACCATCGCCTACGAGATGCTGGGCAGCGCCGCCGACGCCGAGGACGTCCTGCAGGAGAGCTACCTGCGGTGGAGCGCCGTCGATCCGGCGACCGTCGAGCACCCGCGCGCCTACCTGGTCCGCGTGGTGACGCGGCAGGCGCTCAACCACCTGCGCACGGTCCGGGCACGGCGCGAGGAGTACGTCGGCTCGTGGCTGCCGGAGCCGATCCGCACCTCGCCCGGGGTGAGCGAGGACGCGGTCCTGGCCGAGTCGGTGTCGATGGCCATGATGCTCGTCCTGGAGACGCTGAGCCCGGCCGAGCGCGCGGTGTTCGTCCTGCACGACGTGTTCGGCTACACCCACGGCGAGATCGCCGCCTCGATCGGCAAGGCGGAGGTCACCGTCCGGCAGATCGCGCACCGTGCGCGCAAGCACGTCCACGCGCGCCGCCGCCGCTTCGAGCCCGACTCCGGCGCGGCCCGGGAGGTCGTCGAGCGGTTCCTGCGCGCGGCGGCGACCGGCGAGATCCAGGCGCTGATGGACCTGCTGGCGCCCGACGTCGTGGTGATCGCCGACGGCGGCGGGAAGGCGACCGCCGTGCGCCGCCCGGTCACCGGCCGCGACGGCGTCGCGAAGTTCGTCCTCGGCCTGGCCCGCAACGGCACCATGGCGGCCCGCATCGAGCAGGCCGCGTACAACGGCATGCCCGCCGCCCGCTTCCTCACCGGCGGCGCGCTCGACTGGCTGGTCGCCTTCGAGATCCGCGACGGCCGGATCACCGGGCTCTACGGCATGCGCAACCCCGACAAGCTGCACCGCGCGGACGCGGTGCACGCCCTCGACCGAGGAGGTCACCAACCGTGGAAACTGTAGTCGTCGAGCGCACCATCGACGCCCCGGTCGACGAGGTCTTCGCCTGGCTCACCACGACCACCAACTACACGGCCTCGCCGCTGGTGGTGCGCTGCCGGCTGACCCGGCGCGGCGAGGGCGCGCCCTACGGCACCGGCGCGGTGCGCAGCCACCTGTGGGTGGTGGGCTGGTTCCGGGAGCGCATCACCCGCTACGAGCCGCCGTACGCCACGGAGTACGTCGTCGACCGCAGCCTGCCGCCGTCCCGGCACGAGCTCGGCCGCATGACGTTCACCGAGACCGACGGCGGGACGCTCGTCCGCTGGACCACCCGCGCCGAGGTGCGCGTGCCCGTCCTCGGCGCGTTCCTCACCCGGCTCCTGATGCGGCCGGTCCTCACCCGTACGTTCGGCAACATCCTCGCCGCGGCCGACACCGCCCTGACCCGCGGCCCCGGCCGGAGCCGCGCGTGACAGGCCTACGCGGCGACGACGGGCGTACGCGGCGAAACGCGCGGGGACCGCGGCGCCGCTCATCTGAGCGGCCGCCGTGCGGGACCTGCCGTTCAGCGGTGACGCGCGACGCCGCCTACCAATAGTGCCGCCGGCCTCCCACCGCGTGGCCCACGGCGCCCAGCAGCCACAGGATCGCTCCGATGACGAGCAGGATGATTCCGATGGTCCACAGGATGGAGATGCCGGTCACGAACCCGATGACGAGGAGAATGACTCCGAGGATGATCATGGTGGCCTCCGCTCGGCGGAATCCCCCTGCATCCACTCTCCACCCCTGCCGGGACTCTCGCCACGGCAGTCGGCGGGGGCGCGCGGTTACGATCGGCGGATGGCTCGTAAGAAGACGGCGCGGCGCCTCGTTGTCGCCGGGGCGACCTACCTGTGGTCGCTGAGGCACTCCCACCGTTCCCTCGGCAACGGCCGGTACGAAGCCTGCTGTGAAACGCTCGTCATCCGCCTGTTCGGGGCGCGGGGGCGGCTGCACGTGTCCTTCGGGGGCAGCCCCGGCCGGCTCGTTCCGGACGGGTACTTCATGCCGTCGGGGGCGGTCGGTACGGCCGGGGGCCCGGTGCTGAACCTCCACGAGCCGGGGACGGTCAGGGCCGTGCTGGACGAGGCCCTGGTCAGAGGGTGGGATCCCGACGACCCTCCGACCGCGGAGATGGACGGGTGGGCCCTCTTCGAGGCGGTGGCCGCCCGCCGGGCCCGGGCCGCGGTCCAGCCCGCGGTGTAGCCCGTGGTGTAGCCCGCGGTGAAACGGTCTCATCCGGATGCGCCGGGCCCCGCCGTCGGCAGGTACCGCGGTGCCCGCCAGGCCTTGAGCCGGTGCTCGACCGCGGCGCCCAGCGACAGCAGTGCGGTGTCCTGGTGGTCACCGGCCATGAGGAGCAGGCCGACGGGGAGTTCACCGACGAAGCCGGCGGGGACCGACAGCGAGGGGTATCCGGCCACGGCCGCGGGGGTCGAGGACGGGATGATGTCGTTGTCGCCGCGTGCGCAGTCGGTCGTCCAGGCGGGCGGGTTGGCGGGCGCGGCGATGGCGTCCAGCCGGTGGGCGGCCATCGTCTCGTCCACGGAGCGCCGGGAGAGGTCCTTCAGCTCGGCGCGCATTGCCCGGTAGCCCGGGTCGGTGACGGGAGGGGCGGCCAGGGCCTGTTCGAACAGTTCCTGGCCGGCGAAGCAGGTCCGCTCCGCCGCGTGGGCCCGGTTGAACGCGATCAGCCCGGCGAGGTCGCGCGGCCCCTTGCGGGTGGCGAGGTAGGCGTCGATGTCCCGGTGGAACTCGCTCAGCAGCGCCGGGAACTCCAGCTGGGCGAGCCGCTCCTGGTACGGGAGCGTCACCTCCACGACCTCGGCTCCCGAGGCGCGCAGCTTCTGTGCCGTACGGGTCATCAAGGCGTCCACGTCCGGCCCGAGCGAGGGCAGCCGCCACAGGCCGATCCGCTTGCCGCGCAGCCCGCCGGAGTGCGCCTGCCGATCGTCCGGCAGGCCCGCGCCGGGGCGCGCGGCGCCGTCCTCGCGGAGCACCGCGAGGGTGAGCGCGGCGTCGGTCACGTTGCGCGCCATGGGGCCCGCGGTGTCCTGCTCGGCGGAGATCGGCACCACACCGGAGCGGCTGACCAGCCCGAGGCTGGGCTTGTGGCCGACCACCCCGTTCATCCCGGCCGGGCACACGACGGAGCCGTCGGTCTCGGTGCCGATCGCCACCTGCGCCAGGGACGCGGCGAGCGCGGCGGCCGAGCCGGAGGACGACCCGCACGGATTGCGGTCCAGCACGTAGGGGTTCCTGGTCTGCCCGCCCACCGCCGACCACCCCGATGTGGGCTTCGCGGCGCGGAAGTTCGCCCACTCGGACAGGTTGGTCTTGCCGAGGATCACCGCGCCCGCGTCCCGCAGCCGGTTCACGAGGGCCGCGTCGGTGTCCGGCGGGCTGCCGGCCAGCGCCAGCGACCCGGCCGTCGTGAGCATGCCCCGGGTGTTGATGTTGTCCTTGAGCAGCACGGGGATGCCGTCGAGCGGACCGCGTGCACTCCCCCGCCGGTGTCTGGCGTCGCTGGCGGCGGCCTGGCGCATGGCGGTCGGATCGGTGCGCAGCACGGCGTTGATCTTCGGGTCGACGGTGGCGATCCGCCGCAGGTAGACGGCGGTCAGCCCGGTCGATGTGAGCGACCCGTCCGCCATGCGGGCCTGCAGCTCCGGGATGGTCACCCGGTCGAGGTCGAAGCCGAGGTCGAAGCCGGGACCGACGTCGGGGCCGGCGTCGGGGCCGAGGCGCGGAGCCGGTGGAGGGCCGCCGGGCGCGGGCCCGTTGCCGGCGGCTTGCGCGCTTCCGCCCGGCACGCCCGCCACCAGGGACCCCACGACCAGCGCCACTGCAGCCGTCACGACGAGAGCACTCTGCTTCCCCATGGGTGCCAGAGGACTACATCGCCGCGCCCGGCACAAGAGTTCACACCGGCCGTGGCCGAAGAGAGCCGCCCCGGACCCGTAATGGACCCGGTGGCCCCCGTACGGGCCGGGCTTAAGGTGTGCGAATGCGCATGGTCGGTTCACCGGTTCTGGGACGTCTGGGCGATGCGCTGCTGGCGGTGTCGCTGGCCGTGCTCACGACGGTCTTCTCCCTGCAGTACGCGCCGGACGGCTGGCCTCCGTTCGATGCGACGGCCATCGTCCTGACAGGCGTCGTCTACCTCCCCCTGGCCTTCCGGCGGCAGGCCCCCTGGCTGGTGCTGGCCCTCTCCTGCGCCGGGTACACCGCCTATGCGGCGCAGGGTTTCCAGCCGTCGGCGATCGTCTGGGGCCCGGTCCTCGCCTTCTTCACGATCGCCTGCCTCAAGCCGCCCCGGGCGGTGGGCGCCTGCGCGCTGCCGACGGCTGTGGTGTGGACGTACGGCTCGCTCGCCTCGGGCGTCCTGTCGGCGGAGGTGTGCGTCGGGCAGACGGCCGTCGTGCTGGGCGTCGCCTGGGTCTTCGGCGCGACCATCAGGGAACTGGGCGTCCGCAACCGGCGCCTGGCCGAGCTGACGGCCCGGCTCCGGGAGGAACAGGAGGCGCGGGCGCGCCACGCGGTCACCGAGGAGCGGCTGCGCATCGCGCGCGAGCTGCACGACGTGGTCGCGCACCACCTGTCCGTGCTGTCCGTGCAGAGCGGCCTCGCCTCGTACGTCTTCGACTCCGACCCGGGGACCGCGCGGGGCGCGCTGGACACCATCCACACCACCGCCCGCCAGTCGTTGGAGGAGATGCGCGGCCTGCTGCAGGTGCTGCGGATCTCCCCCGACGGGACGGAGATGACCGGCGGGCCGGCCGGGGGGCCCGCGCCGGGCCTGGAGCGGCTGGACGAGCTCGTCGACCGCGTCGGGGCGGCCGGGGTCGCGGTGGACGTCGCCGTCCGGGGCGCCCGGCGTCCCCTGGCGCCGGGACCGGACCTGTGCGCCTTCCGGATCCTCCAGGAGGCGCTGACGAACGTGCTCAAGCACGCCGGTGCGGCGCGCGTGAGCCTGTTGCTGGACTACGGTCCGGAGATCCTCACCGTACGGGTGACCGACGACGGCGGCAGCGGCGAGGCTCCGCGGGACGCCACGGGCGGCGGGCACGGCCTGATCGGCATGCGGGAGCGCGTGCGGATGTACGGCGGGCTGTTCCGGGCGGGGCCCCTGCGGCCGCGGGGCTTCGAGGTGATGTTCACCCTGCCCCTGGTGAGCTGACGACCGCGGCCGCCACGCCGGCGAACCGGCACCCCTGCCGCACCGGCAACAGGGGCATCGGGCACCATGGGGCCATGAGCGTAGTCAAGATCAACGTCCTGACCGTCCCCGCCGAGCAGCGCGCCGTCCTGGAGGAGCGGTTCTCCTCGCGCGCCGGGGTCGTGGAGTCCAGCGACGGCTTCGAGTGGTTCGAGCTCCTGCGGCCCGTGGAGGGCACGGACGACTACTTCGTCTACACGCGCTGGCGCAGCGAGGAGGACTACCAGAACTGGATGAACGGGCCGATGCGGCAGGGCCACCAGGGCGGGGGTGACGGGGCGCGGCCGAAGCCGGCTGCTACGGGTTCCTCGCTGCTGTCCTTCGAGGTCGTGCAGCAGGCGTCGCCGAAGAAGGCCTGAACGGGCTCGGACGCCCGAAGGGGCGCAGGGGCGCGAGGATGGTTCCTCGCGCCCCCGGATGTCACCACTTCTTCGCGACCGGGCCCGTGTTCAGGTCCCCGTGGTCAGATCCACGTGATCAGGTCCACCTGGTCAGGTCCACCTGGTCATGTCCACCAGACGAGTTCGTTCGCGTCGTTCAGGGCCGTGAAGCAGGTCAGCAGCAGCCGCTTGGCGTCGCCGGCGGGCGTCTCCCCGCCGAGGACGGCGTGCGCGAGGTTGCCGTTGATCACGCACAGGTCCCCGCTCTCGACCGGGACGACCACGCTGGGGTGGCCCTCCAGCTGCTCCGGCGGGTAGGGGAAGCCGCTGTACGTCAGGTCCAGCCGCTCGCGCGAGCGGTCGTCGGGCTCGACGTTCCACAGCTTGATCTGCCCCGTTCCGCCGGGCACCTGCGGGTAGACGTTGACCGCCATCACCCGGCGCAGCTCCTGGATCTCGAAGCCCGCCTGCAGCGGGTCCCGGAGCTGGGCCAGGTCGTCGTGCGGCATGAGCAGGAAGGCGCCGGTGTTGTTCCACAGGACGGCCTTCGAGTCGCCGGCGGCGCGTCCTTCGTGCACCGCGGCCCGGATCCCCGCGAGGCTTCCGTGGGCGGCCAGCCGGTCGCGGAGGGCGGCCACCGGGTCGGTCGCACCCTCGTACAGGGCGCGTACGGCGTCGGCGGAACGTTCCACCTCGGTCAGGTAGGCGTCCGTCGTCTTCTCGATGTGCGAGGCGCCGACGATGTACCCCTCGACGCCGTCCTCGCCTTCCCCGTACCGGGGCGTGCGGCGCGTGGAGGCCCAGAAGTTCGCAACGATCCGCCGGCGGTCCTCCTCGGGGACGAAGCCGGTCACCCGGTAGGCGGCCAGTTCCCCGCGCAGGACGCTGAGGACGGCCTCGGCGTCGACGTCGGCGTGCGTCTCGTGCACCCGGAACTGTTCCGGCAGGAGGGCCTTGCCCGTGATCCGCGGTGCTGTGGTGCCGGTGGTCATGCGCTCCTCCGACGGGTCTCGCTCGCGGTGGACGGTGCGCCGCCGGTCGCGGTGCCGTGGTGGAGCAGCGGGCGCCGCCGGTCGAGGAAGCCGAGCATGGCCGGGACCGGGCTGATGATGCGCGGCCGGCTGTCCAGCTCGCCCCGGCGCCGTTCCCGTACGACCGGCATCTGCGACCAGTGCGTCGCCGGGCTGAGGTGGTGCTCCTGGTGGTAGCCGTCGTTGAAGGTGAGGAAGTTGTACAGCCGGCCGTAGTGGCTGACGGAGTCCGTCGCCCGCGAGGACGGGTCGGCCCCGTAGTGCCGGTAGTAGTTCTGCACGTTCACCATCGCCAGGGCCACGAAGAACGCGGGCAGGTAGCAGAAGAGGGTCCACTGCCACGAGATGACCGCGAAGAGCACCAGCGACAGGCAGTGGGCGGCGCGGTCGGCCTGCACCTGGCGCAGCTCCTTGCCGCGGCGCGGCTCCCGGCGCGAGGCGAGGGCCAGCAGGTTGGCGTCACCGGCCCCCACGCGCCACAGCCGTACCACGTAGAGCACCTCTTTGGCCCGGCCCACGAGCGAGTCCAGGGCGCCCAGCAGCACGTAGCTGATCAGCGGTGCGTGCTCGCCGTCCTTGCCGCCGCGGTAGGTGGACGAGGTGTCCCGCGTCGTGCCGTCCGCGCCCTTGAGGTCGTTGTTGAACCGGTGGTGGTTGCGGACGTGCGTGAGGTGGTACGCCTGCACCGACTGGCCGATGTTGACCGAGTTGAGCATCGACACCAGGCCGTTGAGCCGCGACGAGGTGAACCACGGGACGTGCGTGAAGAGGTGGGAGATGACGATGATGTTGTAGGCCATCATCACCGCCAGGAGCGCGAAGCCCCCGGCCCGCCAGGAGACCGGCGCCCCCTCCCATGCGGCGGCCAGCACGATCGTGACGGCGAACTGCGCCACGCTGAACACCAGCAGGAGCGCGTCCCGCGGTGTGTGTTTCCATATCCCCCCGGTCGTCATTAGAAGTACGACTCCAGGGTGCCGCGGCGGCGCACGTCCAGCGTGGCGCAGTGGAACGAGCCGCCGAAGCTGTTGAAGTTGCGGAAGTTGACCGGGATCGGCTTGAAGCCGAACTTCTTCATCGCGTCGATCATCGGCTGGTCCTGCCGCTCCACGATGACCCGCTCCTCGTCCAGCATGAGGATGTTCATGTTGATCCACTTGCTGGTCATGTACAGCGGGTGCGAGTCGGGGATGACCGGTGCGGGCGCGGTCATCACGTCCCAGCCCTTGAAGAGCTTGGGCACCTCCGGCACGCGCTCGGGGTGGATGAGCAGCTTGCCCGGGGCCATCGGGACCAGCGTCGCGTCGATGTGCATCGGGTGCGAGTCGTTGAACTCGAAGACGTGGATGCGGTAGTCGTCGCCGAGGTGGCGGCGCAGCCACTCGATGCCGAAGTCGTTGGTGACGTTGCTCTTCTGGGCGATGATGTCGCGGCCGCAGCGGGTGAAGTCGGCGGCGTCGAAGGTCGGCTCGAACTCGGTCACCACGAGCCGCTGGGGGCCGTCCTCGCCCGGGTCGGTCCAGTCCTGGTCGAACTGATCGTCCGTCAGCTCCGGCTTGGGGCCGGCACTCCACTTGGCGCCGCCGCGGAAGTACTCCTTGAGCAGCGGGCGGTAGGCGAGGTTCTCGTAGTAGCGCGAGCGCCAGGCCATCGGGCACTCGATGATGTCGTTGCCGACCACGAGCAGGGCGTCGCGGGGCATCGCCGCGTACATGCCGGTGCTCTTCCAGTCCAGCGTGCTGTACTCGGTGCGCTGCGGGATCGGCTCGGGGCGGCGGACCTTGACGCCCTCGCTGGTGAGGATGTGGGCGAACTCCTCGAGCTCCTTGCGCGCGGCGGCGACCCGCTCGGCGGGGAAGGGCTGCCCGGCGTTGCGGCGGAAGGTCTCGTGCTGGTTGCCGGGCAGCACGGGCGGCAGGGCCATGTGCCAGGTCGGGAAGCTCGCTTCGTCGACGATGCCGACGATCACCTCCTCCAGCGGGTCCCACTCGGTGTAGGAACACACGGGGCCTTCGGGCTGTTCTGCCTGAGCAGTGCGTTCGGTCGCGCTGGTGTCCACCGCGTCAAGTGTCACGGGCTGTGCTCCTCTTGCTTGCTGTACGACGTGCGGAGCCGCCACCGGCAGACACGGGTGATCTTGCGTGAGCGTGCCTTCAGCGGTGGTGGCCATCGATCGAGTGATCGAATTCAACGCTTGCGCCCGCCGGGCAGGCAAGGCTCCCGGTAAGGTTGTCGCAAGTTGTCGTAAAAGGCGTTCTTGACAGGCCTGGGCACGCCGATTTGCCGTCAGGAGAGGCGGCCGCCGTAGTCGGGCAGCTTGAAGCCCTTCTCGTAGTAGCCGCCGTCGAAATCGGTCGACCGGTTTCCTATGTTGGCGGTGATGGCGTAGCCGTCCCCGGTGAGTTCCTTCCGGCACCGCGCCTTGCCCTCGCCCTTGCTCTCGCCGTGCTCGCGCGTGCAGATGGCGTCCACCGGGTAGCCGGCGTCCTCCAGTTGCTGCCGGGCGGACGACGAGGAGGTGCGGGCGGTGACGAACAGCACGGACATGCGGTGCTGATGCGCCCACTCGGCCACGTCGAGCACGGGCCGGTTGGCCCGCCCCGGGTGGAAGTACGTCTCCAGCGCGGTGTTGTCGATGTCCAGGACGATCGCCGGCTGCTTCCCGCCGCGTCCGGCGGAGTGGTCCCGCAGCCAGGGGACGGCGGGGGCGACGGCCTTCTTCACGTCGGACTGCCAGGTCTCGTAGTCCGGCACGGTGCCGCCCGAGGCGGCGGTGGCCGGTGACGCGGCCGGGAACACGGCTGCCGTGAGTACGGCGAGGGCGGCGATGCGGGACTTGCTGACGGACATGGACCCGTTCCTTCCGGTGATCGGTCTGCCGGTCAGAAAGATCGATCACCGGAAGGACGTACGGGCGACGGGAAGATGTCACCGCCATGAACATGTCCAGTCGGGGGGCCTGCTGCGGCAGGGCGGCCGCCCTCAGGCAGCAGGGGCCGCCAGCCACTCGTCCGGCACCTGCGGGGGCGTGCCCCGGGTCCAGGTCACGTGCAGCGCCGTGGCACTGATCCGCCAGCCGTCGGCCGTCCTGGTCAGCTCGGTGAGGGTACGGCCGCCGGAGACGAAGAGCTCCTCGGAGCCGCCGGCGAGCACGTGCGTGCTGAGCTGCGTGCCGCGGACCGTGGCACGGTCGCCGTCGATCTCGATGACGGAACCGGTCCCGAAGTGCACGGTGCGGTCGAAGAGCGCCATGCCGCGCCGGATGTGGGCCAGCAGGGCCTCACGGCCGCGAACGGTGCCGATGGGCATCTCCGCGGTCACGTCCTCGGTGTGGAACGCGCGGACCCATGCCTCGTCGAAGACCCGCTCGTCGAGGGAGCGGAGGTAACGGTCCAGCAGGTCGGTGATGTCGGCGCGGTCGGTCAGGACCTGCAGCTGACGGTGCATCTGTTCGATCTCCATGAGGAAAACCTTGTCACCTCAAGCATGCTTGAGGTCCAGCGGCACAAGAGTGACCTGAGCAACAGGAGGTGGTGTGGATGAGCCGGTTCGTGAGCGGGTGCCGCCGCCTCCGCCACCACCACAGCGAAGGCGGCGGTACGGGGGTGGGCGG
>NZ_JBPQTW010000030.1:0-49209 GCF_051386535.1 Streptomyces sp. URMC 127 | reverse complement strand
AAGAAGGCCGTGGAAGCGGTCGACACGGCCGAGGCCGCGGAGACCAAGCCGAAGCGCACCCGCAAGGCCGCCGCCCCCAAGGCGGAGGCCGTGGCCGAGACCGCCGAGGCCGAGGTCGCGGAGAAGCCCAAGCGCACGCGCAAGACGGCCGCCAAGAAGGCCGAGACTGCGGTGGAGACCGCCGCCGAGGTTGAGGCCGAGGCCGCGGAGAAGCCCAAGCGGACCCGCAAGACCGCCGCCAAGAAGGCCGTGGAAGCGGTCGACACGGCCGAGGCCGCGGAGACCAAGCCGAAGCGCACCCGCAAGGCCGCCGCCCCCAAGGCGGAAGCCGTGGCCGAGACGGCCGAGACCGAGGTCGCCGAGAAGCCCAAGCGCACGCGCAAGACGGCCGCCAAGAAGGCCGTGGAAGCGGACGGCACCGCCGAGGCCGCCGAAAAGCCGAAGCGGACCCGCAAGACCGCGGCGAAGAAGGCCGCTGAGGCGGTCGACGCCGCCGAGGGTGCGGAGGCGAAGCCGAAGCGCACGCGCAAGGCCGCCGCCCCCAAGGCGGAGGCCGCCGAGGCCGAGGCCGAGGTCAAGCCGAAGCGCACCCGTAAGGCCGCCGCTCCCAAGGCGAAGGTCGCAACGGAGGCCTGACGGCCGGTCCGCTGAACGATGAAGGCCGGTCACCCGACAGCACGGGGTGACCGGCCTTCGCCGTCTCGCGTGCCCGGCAGTGCCGGACCGGCCGAACCGGCCGAACCGGCCGAACCGGCCGAACCGGCCGAACCGGCCGAACCGGCCGAACCGGCCGGACGCGGCCGCGCCGCGCCCCGCGACGCTCCCGCGTTAGCCTCGTGGCATGAGCCGGCCCCCCTTCTTCACCTTGCCCCCGTGCGCACGCGCCCACCGGTTGTCCACCGCCCGCGGCGAGTTCGCGGTGCACGACGCCCGCCCCGCCGCGCCCGCGCGCGGCACCGTTCTGCTCGTGCCGGGGTTCACCGGCAGCAAGGAGGACTTCATCGCGCTGCTGGAGCCGGTCGCGGCGGCCGGGTACCGGGCCGTGGCCGTGGACGGGCGCGGGCAGCACGAGACGGAAGGCCCGCGCGACGAGGCGGCGTACGCGCAGGCGGAGTTGGCCGCGGACGTGCTCGCCCAGGCGGCGGCCCTCGGCGGCGGCGTGCATCTGCTGGGGCATTCGCTGGGCGGGCTGATCGCCCGGGCCGCGGTGCTGGCCGACGCGTCGCCGTTCCGGTCGCTGACCCTCATGAGCTGCGGCCCGGCCGCGATCTCCGCACCCCAGCAGGAGCGCACGCGGCGCCTGATCGCGGCGCTCGGCGCGTACGACATGAACGCGGTGTGGCTGGAGATGCGCCGGGCGGACGCGGAGACCGCGCCGGCCGCGCCCGTGCGGCCGGAGCTGGACGCGTTCCTCCGTGCGCGCTGGATGGGCACGGTGCCCGAGCAGCTGATGGCGACGGGCAGGCAGTTGACGTCCGAGCCGGACCGTACGGCGGAGCTGGCGGCGGTGGCGCTGCCCAAGCACGTGCTCTCCGGGGCGGCGGACTACGCGTGGCCGGTGCCGTCCATGGACGCGATGGCGAAGGAGCTGTCCGCGGTCCGCACGGTCGTCGACGGCGCCGAGCACTCGCCCAACGCGGAGCGTCCAGGGCCGACGGCCGAGGCACTGATCCGCTTCTGGGACCTGTCCGGCCAGAGCTGAGGGAAGCTGTCCGGCCCCGGCCGCCGGCCGCGCTAGGCCGTCGTCACCGTGAAGAGCCCGCCGCCCGGGTCGCACAGCGTCGCCTCGCGCCCGATTTCCGACTCCCCCGGTTCCACGACCACCGTGCCCCCGGCCGCGAGCGCGGACTCGACGGCCTTCTCCACGTCCTCGACGCAGAAGTAGACGTGCCAGCGCGGCCGGATCTGCGGGTCGGGGGCGGCCTCGATGGCGCCGCCGCGCAGGCAGGCCACGGTGTGGCCGCCGGAGCGCACCATGACGGCCTCGTCCTCGTAGCGGACCTCGCAGCGGTCGGGCCGCCCCGTGGCCCATTCGAAGACCTCGCCGTAGAAGATGGCGGACGCGAACGCGTCGCGGGTGCGCAGCTCCAGCCAGGCGGGGGCGCCCTGCTGGCCGATCTGCCACTCGCGCAGGATCCGGCCCTCCCAGAAGCCGAAGACGGCCCCGGCGGGGTCGGCGGCGAGCGCGGCGCGGCCGGGCCCGACGGAGAGGGGGCCGACGGCGACGGTGGCGCTGCGCTCGCGGATGCGGGCGGCGGTCACGTCGGCGTCCTCGACGGCGAAGTAGGAGGTCCACGAGACGGGCACGCCCATGCGGCGGGCGATGTTGCCGATGCCGGCCACGGGTCTGCCGTCGGCGAGGGCGACGGAGAAGTCCTCGCCGAGGCTGCCGCGGCGGAAGGTCCAGCCCATGACGGCGCCGTAGAAGGCCTGTGCCCCGGCGAGGTCGCCGGTCAGCAGGCTCACCCAGCACGGCGCCCCGGGCACGGCACGGTCAGTGACCGACATGGCCGATCGCCTCGTTTCTGTTCCGGGTTGCGAGTTGCGGATTCCCCGTCGGGGGGCGCCGGGCCGGTGGGCCCCGGCCCCCTGCCAGGTTTCCACTCGGCTTCCCCGTGCGCATTCCGGCACGCGCGTTCCCCCCGCAGTTGATCCCACCGAGGGAAGCCGGCCCGGAACGGGTGCGGATCAGAACTGGGTGTGCAAGTGGTCCCAGAAGCCGTCCCGCAGGGCCCGGCGCAGGTCGGCGTGGCCGCGCAGGGAGAGTCCGAGCAGCCCCTCGGCCTCGACGAGGAGCTCTTGGTCGACGGCGCCGGGCAGGATGGGGTGGCCGGGCAGCAGCTCGGCGACGGTGTCGCGGCCGCGCGAGGCCAGCCACTGGGCCGCGACCTGGGCGCCGACGAACCGCACGTCGTCGCGGCCCGGCGCGGGCCGGCCGGCGAGGGCGCCCTCGGCGTAGGCCTCCTGCATGGTGCGCCGGGTGACGTACGGCTTGCAGAAGTCGAGGTCGAAGGTGCGCTGGCTGTCGACCTCCCACAGCAGCGGCTCGGCCTGGTTGCGGCCGCCGGCGGCCTCGATGCCCCACAGGTGGACGCGGGCGCCGTAGCCCTGGGCGGCCTCGACGGCCGAGACGAGGTCCTCGTCGCCGCCGATGAGCGCCGCGTCGCTGATGGCCCGGTGGCGGGCGAGCGACTCCAGGTCGGTGCGGATGAGGGAGTCGACGCCCTTCTGCTGGTTGTTGGCGTTGAGGTTGCCGAGGCGGACCTTGACGTCGGGGAGCTCGGCGATGCGCTGCTGCTCGGTGGTGTGGATGCGGCGGCGGGCGCCGTCGTACCAGTAGACGCGCAGCAGCCGGCTGTCGGGGAAGATCGTGCGCGCCTTGTCGATGAACGCCTCGATGAGGCCCTCGGCGTCAAGGTCGAAGGCGCGCCGGTCCTCCGTACCGGCGACGAGGCGGCCGGCGGCCGCGTACACGTAGCCGGCGTCGACGAAGATCGCGTGGGTGGAGGGGGTCGTCGCGACCTCGGCCAGCACGCGCGTGAGGAGGTCGTTGGTGCGCTCGATGGCGGCGGCGATCGCGTGCAGGTGCTCGGGGGACTGCTCGGAGGGATCCGTCATGGTGTCGTCTCGTTCAGTTGCGCACAGGTGGTTACATCAGCAACGCGTTCCGTTACAGGGATTTAACACTTCTTAGTCATGTTAAAAATTTCCTTAGCGTAGGGAATGTTTTCAGGGGTAACCTCGTTGTACCCCACGGAACGCGCCCCGCAGACGCGGCGTGCTCCGTCAGCCATGCAGTTCTCCTCAGGAGGATCAGACGAAGGGAGAAGCCGTGCGCTTCGAAATCATGCGCTTGGACGACGTCAACGGCACCGCCGTGGACAGCACCGTCGTGGACGCCGCCTCCGTCAACCGGATCGTGCAGCAGGCCGCTTCGACGGGTCAGCGCATTTACATCCGCCCGGCCGCCTCCGCGGCACAGTAGCGCCGACGCTCCTTCGCGAACAGCGACACCCCCGTACGGACGGTCCGTACGGGGGTGTCGTCGTGTGTCACTTGGCCTGGATCACCTGCGTGACGCCGTTGATGATCTGCTGGACGGCCAGGGCGGACAGCATCATGCCCGCGAGGCGCGTCACCAGCACGACGCCGCCGTCCTTGATCACCTTGATGATCAGCAGCGAGTAGCGCATCACGAGCCACAGCACGACGTGCATCGCGGCGATCGCCGCCCACACCGAGACCTGTGCGCCGGCGGAGTCCGCGTGCTGCACGGCGAGGATCACCGAGACGATCGCTCCCGGACCCGCGAGCAGCGGCATGCCGAGCGGCACGAGGGCGACGTTGACGTCCTTGGTCTGCGTCGGTTCCTCCGACTTGCCCGTGAGCAGGTCCAGCGCGATCAGCAGCAGGAGCAGCCCGCCCGCGATCATCAGCGCGGGTGTGGTGATGTGCAGGTAGTCCAGGATCTGCTGGCCGCAGAGGCCGAAGACGGTGATCACGCCGAAGGCGACCGCGGCCGCCTGCCAGGCCATGCGGCGCTGCACCTTGGCCGGGCGGCCCGCGGTGAGGGCGAGGAAGATCGGCGTGATCCCGGGCGGGTCCATGATCACGAACAGGGTGAGGAAGAGGGATCCGAAGACGGCGAAGTCGAACACAGGTGAGCCTTGCAGGAGTGGTGGTGCGAGCAGGTGGTGCGGAGGTGCGGTGCGCCCGCCGGCGCGTGCGGGCGCGGTCAGCCGCGCGCGGCGTCACGCGGCGTCACGCGGGAAAGGGCGTGACGTACGTGACGTGATGTGCGGACGCGACCGGACCCGGAAGAGGGACGGAAGGGGTGCGGTCAGCCGCCGGCGCCGGGGACGGGGAACGCGCCCGTGGCCCGGCGCGTGATCTCGCCGTAGATTTCCGGATCGGTCGTGAACTCGCCGAGCGAACAGGTCTTGCGGCTGCCGTGGTAGTCGCTGGAGCCGGTCGGCAGCAGGGAGAGGTCGGCGGCGAGGCCGCGCAGCCGGGCGCGGGTGGGGGCGTCGTGGTCCATGTGGTCGACCTCGATGCCGTCGAGCCCGGCCGAGGCCAGCTCGGCTATCGCGCTCTCCGGGATGCAGTGGCCGCGCTTGAGCGCGAACGGGTGCGCGAGGACGGTGACGCCGCCGGCCGCCTTGACCAGGCGGATCGCGTCGAACGGGTTGAGCTCGTGCTTCTCGACGTAGGCGCGGCCGTCGCCGGCGAGCCACTCGGAGGTGAAGGCGTCGGAGACGCTGCGCACCACGCCGAGCTCGACCATGGCGGTGGCCACGTGCGGCCGCCCGACGGCGCCGTCACCGGCGATCTGCGCGACGCGCTCCCACGTGACGGGGACGCCGAGCTCGTTGAGCTTGGCGACCATGGCGCGGGCGCGGGGCACGCGGTCGTCGCGGACGAGGTCCCGCTCGCGGGCCAGCTCGGGCTCCAGCGGGTCGAAGAGGTAGGCCAGCATGTGGACGCTGAAGCCGTCCGGGCCGGGCAGCCGGCAGGACAGCTCCGCGCCGGTGACCAGGGTCAGCCCGGCGGGCAGGGCCGCGATGGCCTCGGCGTGGCCGCCGACGCCGTCGTGGTCGGTGAGCGCCACGACGTCCAGCCCGGCCGCGGCCGCGTTACGGACCAGCTCGGCGGGGGTGTCCGTACCGTCGGAGGCCGTGGAGTGGGTGTGCAGGTCGATGCGCACGACTCGGCTCCTCACGGCGACGGACGGAATAGGACCGCCTCAGGATAACCGCCCGGGCCCCCAGGCCCGGGCACGCTCTTGATCCGCCGCAACGGCGCGCAACCACCACGGCGGACAACGGCGGTGCCGAACCGGACCCGAACCCGTACGGCACGGCCGGGCACCACCGCCGCGGCGGAAGAACGTGCCGGGCGCCCCGTCCCCATCCGCCGCAACGGCGCGCAACCACAACGCCGCATCCCGGCGGTGCCGGACCCCGCCCGAGAGGGCCTAGCGCCCAGCCGGCGGCAATAGGCGAGGCGACAGCGCCCCGCACGGGAGGAGGTCGACCTCCGCGCCCGCGTCCCGCAGGTCCGTGAGGACGAGCTCGTCGTACATCAGCAGCCCCGACTGCTCCGGCCAGACCACGGCCCACAGCCACAGCCCGCGCGCCTCGCCCGCGAAGACCGCCCGGTCCTCGGGGGCGCCCTCGACGTGCCAGAGGGGCGTGGGGCGGCCGGCGGCGTGCACCTTGGCGTGCGGGGAGCGGTCGACGCGGAGGTAGGGGCCGGGGTCGGGCCCGTCGACGCCGGCGTAGCGCGCGCCGAGGCCGACGCCGAGCTCCTCGGCCACGAGGAGCAGCTCGCCGGGGCCGCCGAGGGGGCTCGGGCCCGAGCAGGCGACGGCGGTGGCCCGGCCGCCGCTGCGGTCGTCCCCGGCGCAGACCACGCCGGTGAAGAGCCAGCCGACGGGCAGCGGCCAGGGCATCCAGACCGGCACGTGGGCGCGGTTCACGACGACGGCGAGGGCGTCCACGCTCGGCGGGACGACGGGCTGCAGAGGGTGCACCGTGCCGTGGACGTCGCACTGCCAGGAGTCGGCGAAGAGACCGGGCGCTCGCACCCGGCCACCGCACTTCGGGCAACTGGGTTCGCCCCTCATAGCCTCCAACGGTCCTCCCAGGCCGCCGCCGCGTCAAGGACGATCACCCGTCCGGACGGCGCGGGCCCGGAGGGTCACCCCAGGGGTACCCCGGAGCGCGCCGGGTCACGCAGGTCGGTGCCGTTCCTCAGCCATCGCTCCTGCAGCGCCTCCGCCCCCTGCACCCGCTTCCAGGCCGCTTCGTTGGGGGTCATGGGGAGCAGGGGGAGGAAGCGGACGGGGTCCATGGGGGCGTCGAGCTCCAGGTCCTCGACCAGGCCGCCGGACTCGGCGACGAGGACGGAGGTGAAGGGCGCTCCCGGCCACAGCGGCTCCCCGGTGTCGAGCGAGGCGCCGGGCGCGACGACGAGGCCCTCGACCTGGGGGGAGGCGGCGAGGACGGCGAGCGGGCGCAGCACCTTGTCCGTGTCGGCGCGGCCGGCGCGCACGGAGAGGATCAGCTCGGCGCGGGGGCCGCGCAGCGGGTCGGCGATGACGGCCGTGGGATCGGTCATGGGGTGGGCGGACATACCCAGGGTGGCGTAGCGGACGACGTCCCCGTCATGGAATCGGAGGACCTCGATCCGGTCCGTGCCGAGGAAGGTCACCGCTGCGCGCGCGTCCGGTTCGCCCAGGGCTGTCCGGAGCCGGGCCTCGACCAGTGCGAGAACGTCTGACATGCAGTGAGCATAGAACGCGTATCGAACGGGCAAAGGAGGGTATTGACGCGTCAAGTGGCTGCTAGCCTTGACCTCTGGTCAGGGAGTTACGTTCGTCCCTCAGCGGGGACCGGCCGGAGGAGGTGGGGCTGCGGTGGATCCTAGTCGACCGTGCAGTACCGGCAGTTCTCCCGTCCCTTCGCTCCGGACGCACACCACCCTGTGATCTGAGATCTTCCGACCCCGGCAGCGCCGCCGACGCTTTCCCGGAAGTTCTTTCGCGCCCGCAGTGCCCGACGGAAGAGCGCCTTCGTCCCGCTTTGTTCCGTGTTCTCCGCGAAGTTCTCTGCTTCCCTGCGAAGTTCTCCGCGAACCGCCGTCAGCCTGCGCACTGCACGAAGCGCCGTCCGATTTGCGGACGTGTCCCCCTCCTGGATGCACGTCCACGTTCCGGACAGCGTTGCGCGCGCACTCCGCACCGGGCTGGCGGCCGGCCCGTGAAGGAGCCCTGCCATGTCGATGATCCGCGACCTGCGCGCCGCCGTCCGCCCCGCCCTGCGCCGGAGCACCGCGCCGTACGAGTACGACACCACCCGCGACCCCTCGGCCAGCAGCGCCGTCGTCGACTGCGCCGTCTACCGCGACGGCAAGCGGCTCAGCGACCACGTCAGCCCCGCCGAGGCGATGCGCCGGGTGCGGGCCGGCGGCGGCTTCGCCTGGATCGGGCTGCACGAGCCGACGGAGCGTGAGTTCTCCGGCATCGCCGCCGAGTTCGGCCTGCACCCGCTCGCCGTCGAGGACGCCGTCCACGCCCACCAACGGCCCAAGCTGGAACGTTACGACGACACCCTGTTCACCGTCTTCAAGACCATCCACTACGTCGAGCACACCGAGCTCACCGCCACCAGCGAGGTCGTCGAGACCGGCGAGGTGATGTGCTTCACCGGGCCCGACTTCATCATCACCGTCCGGCACGGCGGCCAGGGCTCGCTGCGCGCGCTGCGCCACCGCCTCCAGGACGACCCCGAGCTGCTGGCCAAGGGTCCCTCCGCCGTCCTGCACGCCATCGCCGACCAGGTCGTGGACGGCTACATCGCCGTCGCCGACGCCGTGCAGGACGACATCGACGAGGTGGAGATCGACGTCTTCTCGCCCGCCGGCAAGGGCGCCTCGCGCGGCGGCGACGCGGGCCGGATCTACCAGCTCAAGCGCGAGGTGCTGGAGTTCAAGCGGGCCGTCGCCCCGCTGCTGCGGCCGATGCAGCAGCTCAGCGAGCGGCCCATGCGGCTCGTCGACCCGGACATCCAGAAGTACTTCCGGGACGTGGCCGACCACCTCGCCCGCGTTCACGAGCAGGTCCTGTCGTTCGACGACCTGCTCAACTCCATCCTCCAGGCCAACCTCGCGCAGGCGTCCGTCGCGCAGAACGAGGACATGCGGAAGATCACGTCATGGGCGGCGATCTTCGCCGTGCCGACGATGATCGCCGGGATCTACGGCATGAACTTCGACCACATGCCGGAGCTGCACTGGAAGTACGGCTATCCGGCGGTCATGGTGGTCACGGTCGCGATCTGTGTGACGATCCACCGCGGCTTCAAGCGGAACGGCTGGCTCTAGCCTTTACGGCTCCGCCTTTACGGCCCTGCCCTTCCTGCCCGGCGCGGCCGGCCATGATGACCAGCCCCAGCCCGCCCAGGATCACCGCCAGCGCCGGGTAGGAGACGACCGGCGGCGTCTGCCCCAGCCACAGCGCCGCGATCAGGGCCGCGCCCGGCGTCTCCAGGAGGATCGCCGTCGAGGTGACGGACGGGCCGAGGCCCTTGACCACGCGGTTGATCAGCGAGTGCCCGAGCAGCTGCGCGGTGACCGTCAGCACGGCCAGCTTCAGCCAGGTGCCGCCGCTGTAGCCGCCGAGGGACGCGCCGGAGACCAGGCACGCGCCGAGCAGCAGGACGGTCGTCGTGCCGTAGCAGACATAGCTGTACGTGACCGTGCTGACCGTGCGGCGCACCTCCGCGCCCAGCAGCACGTAGCCCGCGGCCGCCATGCCGCCGGAGAGGGCGAGCGCGTCCCCGGCGAGGGCCCGCGCCGACAGGGACAGGTCGACGCCGGTCAGCATCACCACGCCCAGGAACGCCAGGGCGGTGCCCGCCCACACCAGCGCGGGCGGGCGGTGGCCGCGCAGGCGCATCAGCAGCGTCGTCCAGATGGGGGTCGTGGTGACCAGGGCGGTCGAGGACGCGACCGACGTCATCGTGAGGCTCGGCAGCCACACGCCGAAGTGCACGGCCAGCAGGGCGCCTGCCGCCACGGCCAGGAGCAGGTTCCGGCGGCCGAGGGAGAACAGCTCGGCGCGGTGCCGGGTGAGGGCGAAGGGCGTGAGGGCGCCCACGGCCATGGCGTTGCGCCAGAAGGCGATGGCCAGGGCGGGGGCGGCGGTCGCCGCGATCAGCGGGGCCGAGAGGGAGATGCCCGCGATGGCGATCGCGAGCAGGAGGAGGTCCGTACGGACGGTCGCGCGTGGGCGGGGCTGGAGGGACGGAGGGGTCTCGGCGCCCGCCTTGGGCAGGGCCTCACTGCGCGTACGGGCACTTGTCACGCGTCCAGGGTAGATCTCCTGGTCGCACGGGCCGGCGCATAAAGTAGGCCGCATGACACAGACGCAGGCGCTGCTCGACCAGGCGCTCATCGAGGAGGCCACGAAGAAGTCCGGCCTCATCTGGGTGCGGGGGCCCGAGGGGCCGCAGCGCGCGCTGTGGCACGTGTGGCACGAGGGTGCCGCCCATGTCGTGGGCGGGCCCGGCGAGCAGCCGCTGGACGGGCTCGGGCTCGCCGACGGCGGCGAGGCCGCGGTGACCGTCCGCAGCAAGGACAAGGGCGGCCGCCTGGTGACCTGGACCGCGCGGGTCGCGGAGCTGCCGGCGAAGGGCGAGGCCTGGGAGGCGGCGGTCGGCGAGCTGAAGGCGAAGCGGCTGAACGCGCCGGACGCGGAGCGGATCGCCGAGCGGTGGGCGCGGGAGTGCCGCGTCCTGCGCCTGGAGCCGTCGGGGGCGACGGCGCCGCTCCCGGACGACGCGCTGGCGGCGACGCCCCTCCCGACCCCGGCCACGACCCGCCGCCCCATGCCGGCGGCCCTCCCGAAACTCCTGCGCAGGGGCCGCGGCGGCAGGCGCTAGCGGCGCCGGGTTGCGCACGACCAGGCACACGATGGGTGCCGCGCGCCCCTCCACTCCGCCGCCACGGCGCCCAGCCGAAGCGGACCTCCCCGGCGGTGCCGGACCGTCCTCGCACCGAGCCTGCGCACAGCCCGGCACCGCCGGACACGTCGTCGGGGCATGCTCACCGCCGCGGCGGAAGGGAGTGGCGCGCCCAGCACGCAAAGGGTGCCGTACACCCCCTCCACTCCGCCGCAACGGCGCCCAGCCGAAGCACACCTCCCCGGCGGTGCCCGACCGGCCTTGCGCCTAGCCTGCGCACAGCCCGGCACCGCCGCACACGTCGTCGGGGCTTGCTCGCCGCCGCGGCGGAAGGGAGTGGCGCCCCCAGCACACAAAGGGTGCCGTACACCCCTTCACCCCGCCGCAACGGCGCCCAGCCGAAGCACACCTCCCCGGCGGAGCCGGACCGGCCTGGCCGGCGGGCCCGGCGCGCGCAAAGCGTTCGCGGCGTTACTTCGACGGCGCCGGCAGCGACGCTCCCTCGCCCGTGGACGGGAGTCGCTTGCCGTAGTCGACGACGTCCTGCTTCGGCGGGGCCGCCAGGGCGAAGTCCTTGCCCCAGTCGGACAGTTCCAGCTGCCCCGCGCCGCCCGCCCGCTGCACGCGCAGCGGATACGGCTCGCCCATCAGCGAGACGTCGAGCGTGCCGCCCGAGCCCCCCGCGCCGTCGACCCGGATGGTGCGGGCGCCGCCCACCTCGCCGTGGTCGCCCCGGGCGAGCTTGCCGTGCAGGCCGAGCAGGCCGTCGAGCAGGACGTTCTTGTCGGTGAAGCCCTTGAACTGGGCGTAGGCTGGGTCCCCGGACGGCACCTTGACGTACTTCTTCTCCAGCTTGCCCGCGGCCGCGGCCCCGTCCCCCTTGTCGCCGCGCGACCAGAACGCCGCCGGCGCCTTCAGGAAGAGCTCGTCACCGATCCGCAGCAGTTCGAACGTGCTGGCGTCGGACGCCACCCGCCCGGTGCCGCCGTCCCGCTTCAGCCGCATGTCGAGCTTGTACGTGCGCCCCTGGCTGACGACGCTGCCGGAGAGGTGGACGGCCGAGGCGTCGTGCGCGGCCGCCCGCGCCTTGTCCTGGATCTTCGCGGGTTCGAGCTTGCCGACGCCGTTGGTCCCGCGGTCGGGGTCCTCCGCCTCACCGCCGCACGCGGTGAGCGCCACGGACAGGCCGACGCACAGCGCTCCCACGAGAGCAGCCTTACGGGTACGCACGTCGCTCCTGCCTCCTGTTCAGCCGGGGAACAGGGGGCAGCGTACCCGTGCGCGGCACAGGCGGAAGCCAGCAGTCCGGACGGCCCCCTCTCCCGCGCCGGGGAGAAGCCGGTCACGTTAGCCTGAACCGGACACCCGACCACGGAGGAGGTGTGCGGCATGGCGGCAGGCGCCCACCGGGTCTTCGTGTCCCACCTCTCGGGCGTGGCGGTCTTCGACCCCAACGGCGACCAGGTCGGCCGCGTCCAGGACCTCGTCGCGATGCTGCGCGTCGGCGGCCGCCCGCCCCGTGTGCTGGGCCTCGTCGTGGAGGTCGTCAGCCGCCGCCGGATCTTCCTGCCCATGACCCGGGTGACGGGCGTGGAGTCCGGTCAGGTGATCACCACCGGAGTGATCAACATGCGCCGCTTCGAGCAGCGGCCCACCGAGACGCTGGTCCTCGGCGAGCTCCTGGACCGGCGCGTACGTCTGGTCGACGGGGGCGAGGAGGTGACCGTGCTGGACGTGGCGATCACCCAGCTGCCCGCCCGCCGCGACTGGGAGATCGACAAGGTCTTCGTGCGCCGCGGCAAGGGCGGGGCGCTGCGCCGCAAGGGAGAGACGCTCACCGTCGAGTGGTCCGCTGTCACCGGCTTCTCCCTGGAGGAGCACGGACAGGGCGCCGCGAGCCTCCTCGCGACCTTCGAGCGGCTGCGCCCCGCCGACCTGGCGAGCGTCCTGCACCACCTCTCCCCCAAGCGCCGCGGCGAGGTCGCGGCGGCCCTGGACGACGACCGGCTGGCGGACGTCCTGGAGGAGCTCCCGGAGGACGACCAGATCGAGATCCTCGGCAAGCTCAAGGAGGAGCGCGCCGCGGACGTCCTGGAGGCCATGGACCCGGACGACGCGGCCGACCTGCTCTCCGAGCTCCCCGAGGACGAGAAGGAGCGGCTGCTGACCCTCATGCAGCCGGACGAGGCGGCGGACGTGCGCCGCCTCCTGGCCTACGAGGAGCGGACCGCGGGCGGCCTGATGACCACCGAGCCGATCGTGCTGCGCCCGGACGCGACCGTCGCCGACGCCCTCGCGCGGGTGCGCAACCGCGACCTCTCCCCCGCCCTGGCCGCGCAGGTGTACGTGTGCCGGCCGCCGGACGAGACCCCCACCGGGAAGTACCTGGGCACGGTCCACTTCCAGCGCCTGCTGCGCGACCCGCCCTTCACCCTCGTCGGCTCGATCGTGGACACCGACCTGCGCCCCCTGCCGCCGGGCACCCCCCTGCCGGCCGTCACGAGCTACCTGGCGACGTACAACATGGTCGCCGCGCCGGTGGTGGACGAGAGCGGCTCCCTGCTGGGCGCGGTCACCGTCGACGACGTCCTGGACCACCTGCTGCCCGACGACTGGCGCGAGACCGAGCTGCACCACGGCGCGCCGGGCATGACCGAGCTGCCGGAGGCCGCCGATGGCCGGTAACGACCGCGGGCGCGAGAGCGACCGGCCCGGCCACCGGCCCGACCGCGCCGAGCGCGTGCGGGCGCAGTCGGAGGCCGTGCACCCGCACCCCGCCCACCCGCGGCCGCGCGTCCGCCTGGACCTGCCGCGGGTCAGGCGGCGCCCCTGGCTGCCTGAGTACGACCCGGAGGCGTTCGGGCGGACGTCGGAGCGGATCGCGCGCTTCCTGGGGACGGGGCGGTTCATCGTCTGGATGACGGTCGTCATCGTGCTGTGGGTGGTGTGGAACACCACCGTCCCCGGTCACCTGCGGTTCGACCGCTACCCGTTCATCTTCCTGACGCTGATGCTGTCGCTCCAGGCCTCCTACGCGGCGCCGCTGATCCTCCTCGCGCAGAACCGCCAGGACGACCGCGACCGGGTCAACCTGGAGCAGGACCGCAAGCAGAACGAGCGCTCGATCGCGGACACGGAGTACCTGACGCGGGAGGTCGCGGCGCTGCGGATGGGCCTCGGCGAGGTGGCGACGCGCGACTGGATCCGCTCGGAGTTCCAGGAGCTCGTGAAGGATCTGGAGGAGCGCCGGATATTCCCCGCCGAGAGTGAGGAACGCGACCGCTGACGGCTCTTTCCGGAGGCCCCCTCACGCGCCGTACCATCTCCGTATGGCTACCGACACGAACGGAACGTCTCCGAGCGAGGACGCGGTCCGCGCCGCGCTCGCGACGGTGAACGACCCCGAGATCCAGCGACCCATCACCGAGCTGGGGATGGTCAAATCGGTGGAGATCGCGGCCGGCGGTTCGGTGGCGGTGGAGGTCTACCTGACGGTCTCCGGCTGCCCCATGCGGGAGACGATCATCAGCCGCGTGACGGAGGCCGTCGCGCGCGTCGAGGGCGTCACGGACGTGACGGTCGGGCTCGACGTGATGAGCGACGAGCAGCGCCGCGAGCTCGCGGCCTCCCTGCGCGGCGGCACGGCCGAGCGCGAGGTGCCCTTCGCCAAGCCCGGCTCGCTCACCCGGGTGTACGCGGTGGCGTCCGGCAAGGGCGGCGTCGGCAAGTCCTCCGTGACGGTCAACCTGGCGGCGGCCATGGCGGCCGACGGCCTGAAGGTCGGCGTCGTCGACGCGGACATCTACGGCCACTCCGTCCCGCGCATGCTCGGCGCGGACGGCAGGCCGACCCAGGTCGAGAACATGATCATGCCGCCGTCGGCGAACGGCGTGAAGGTCATCTCGATCGGCATGTTCACCCCGGGCAACGCCCCGGTGGTCTGGCGCGGCCCGATGCTGCACCGCGCGCTCCAGCAGTTCCTCGCGGACGTCTACTGGGGTGACCTGGACGTCCTCTTGCTCGACCTGCCGCCGGGCACCGGCGACATTGCGATCTCGGTCGCGCAGCTCGTGCCGAACGCCGAGATCCTCGTGGTGACGACGCCTCAGCAGGCGGCGGCCGAGGTCGCCGAGCGGGCCGGCTCGATCGCCGTGCAGACCCACCAGAAGATCGTCGGTGTCGTGGAGAACATGTCCGGGCTGCCGTGCCCGCACTGCGACGAGATGGTCGACGTCTTCGGCACGGGCGGCGGTCAGCTGGTCGCCGACGGCCTGACGCGCACCACGGGCACGAACGTGCCGGTGCTGGGCTCGATCCCCATCGACGTCCGCCTGCGCGAGGGCGGCGACGAGGGCAAGCCGGTGGTCCTGACCGACCCCGAGTCCCCGGCGGGCGCTGCGCTGCGCGCGATCGCGGGCAAGCTCGGCGGCCGGCAGCGGGGCCTGTCCGGCATGTCGCTGGGCATCACCCCGCGCAACAAGTTCTGACCGGGCTTCCGGCGGGCCCGGGCACGGGCCCGCCGCCGGCGCGAGCCGGCTCCCAACGCCTCAGCCGCGGTAGTCCGTGATGTCCTTGATCACCGAGAAGCCCATGCCGTACGCGCTCATGCCCCGGCCGTACGCCCCGATGTGGACGCCCTCGGCCGAGCCCGCGAGCACCCAGCCGTACTCCGACTCGCGGTAGCGGAAGTCGGTGGGCACGCCGTCCACCGGGAGCGAGAGCGTCGACCACGCGGAGTCCTCCAGGTGGTCCGCCAGCTCCCAGGCGAGGGCGGTCTGCTGGTCGAGCCAGTCCTGCCGCAGGGCGCGCTCCATCTGCGCGGGCCACGTGCACGACAGCAGCCCGGAGCCGGCCAGCCAGGCGGCCGAGGAGACCGAGGTGGCCTCCAGGACGCCCGTGCCGTCGGCGCTGCGGCGGCCGGGCCGGCTGGCCACGGTCACGACGACCGCGAAGCGCTGCTTGGCGGCGTGCGGATCGGCCCGCTCGCTGCGCAGGGTGGGCTCCTCGCCGTGGCCCGTCGAGCCGTGCTCGACGGTCCCGTCGGCGGCGGCGCCGACCTGCATCAGCCAGCGCGGCCCGGTGTACGCCTCGTCCAGGCCGTACCAGGGGAACGCGGCCAGCAGATATCCGTCGACCGCCCGCCGGGCGGCGGGCTCGCCCTGTGCGTCCTGCGCTGCGGCGTCCGTGGCGGATGCGCCTGCCGTGCCGGCCCCTTGAGCCCCAACCCGACTCGTCGTCTCCATCTGCGCGGCGCCTCCTTGTTGCCCGATGTCCTGGGCGAGCCCGCCCCCCTCGGACGACTTCACCCCAAACACAGGGAGGATAGCCACCCCCGTCAATGGCGCACGGGATGCGCGGGCCTCAGGTGGCGTCGGAGTCGAACGGAGGACGCTCCCCCGGCTCGGGGCGCTCGCGCTTCTTGAGCAGGTCCGGGCGGGCGGGCGAGCCGCCGTCGGCCGGGGCGGCGGAGGAGGACGGGGCGCCGCCCGCGGAGGCCGCGTCGCCCGTACGGCCGTGCACGGCGTCGGCGACCTCGTTCATCTCGGCCTTGAGGTCGAAGCCGTTGCGGATCTCCTTCAGGCCGAGCTCGTCCTTGTCCAGCACGTGCTTGCGGACGAACGTCTTCGGGTTGAGGTCCTCGAACTCGAAGTCCTTGAACTCGGGGCCCAGCTCGGAGCGGATGTCCTCCTTGGCGCTCTCGGAGAACTGCCGGATCTTGCGCAGCGTGCGCGACACGTCCTGGATCATCTTCGGCAGCTTGTCCGGTCCGAAGATGAGCACAGCGAGCACCACGAGCGCGACCAGCTCGAGGGGTCCTATGTCGAGCACGTTGAAGCTCCTTGATGCGTCAATGGCCGACGGTCCAGGCCACCTATCACGGTACCTGGCCCGGCGGGGCCTGAGGGATACACCTGGGCCAACATCAGGCCAAAGGCGAAGTCACGGCGAAACCCCGCGGAACCGGGCGGAACCCCTCGGGGCCCCGCGCCGTTCAGCGGGCGCTCGCGGAGCCGAGGGTCAGGTCGACCGTCCGTTCGGCGCCGTCCCGCTCGACGGTCAGCGTGAGCCGGTCACCCGGCCGGTGGCTGCGGATCTTGACGATGAGCTCCTGGCCGCTGTGCACGGCCACGCCGTCCACCTTCCTGATCACGTCGTGCGGCTTGAGGCCGGCCTTGTCGCCGGGGCCGCCGGGGGTGACCGCCGGACCGTCGCCGTTCTTCGTGTTCACCCGCGCGCCGTCGCCCGAGTACCCCATGTCCAGGGTGACGCCGATGACCGGGTGGGTGGCCCGGCCGGTGTTGATGAGCTCCTCGGCGACCCGCTTGGCCTGGTTGATCGGTATGGCGAAGCCCAGCCCGATGCTGCCGCCCTGGCCGCCGCCGAGGTCGCCGCTGTCGCCCGCGGAGCGGATCGCGCTGTTGATGCCGATCACCCGGGCCTCGGAGTCCACCAGCGGGCCGCCCGAGTTGCCCGGGTTGATCGGGGCGTCGGTCTGCAGGGCGTCGACGTAGCTGACGTCGCTGCCGTCGCCCTTCTGGCCGCCGGCCGTGATGGGCCGCTCCTTGGCGCTGATGATCCCCGTCGTGACCGTGCCCGCGAGGTCGTACGGGGCGCCGATGGCGATCACCGAGTCCCCGACGCGCACGGAGTCGGAGTTGCCGAGGGCGAGCGGGGTCAGGCCGGACACGCCCGACACCTTGATCACTGCGAGGTCGTAGCTGGCGTCCCGGCCGACGACGGTGGCCTTCGCGGTCTGGCCGCCGTTGAACGTCACCGATATGTCGCCGGCGGAGCCGGCGGGCTCCACGACGTGGTTGTTGGTGAGGATCCGGCCCTCCTTGTCGAGAACGAATCCGGTGCCGGTGCCCTGGTCGCTGCCGCCGCGGACGTGGATCGTCACCACGCCCGGCAGGGTGCGGGCGGCGATGCCCGCGATGCTGCCCGGCGCGCGGGAGGAGCGGTCGGGGCCGGCCTGGGGCAGCTCCACGTGGCGCCCGATGGTGCCGTCCCGCTCCAGGAGCGCGCCGACTCCGCCGCCGATGCCGCCGGCGACGAGCGCCACGAGCAGGGCCCCGGCGAGGAGCCGCCCGCGGCGGGCGCCCTCGCGGCGGGGCTCACCGGCCCGCCCGGCGGGGTGCCCGGCGGGGTGCGCGGCCCACGGGTCGTACTGCCACGGCCCGGCGGGGCCGGCGGGCGGCGTGCCGTGCGGGTAGACCGGCGGGGCCGCGGGGGTGCCGTGCGGCGGGGTGACCGGGGGTGCGGGGGTGCCGTGCGGCGGGGTCATGCCCATGGGCGGTACGGGCGGCAGCACGGTGCCTTGCGGCGGCGTGACCGGCCGCTGCACCGGCGGCGCGGGCGCCCACGGCCCCGGACGCCCGTAGGGAGGCGTGCCGTAGGGATCGGGAGCGTGCAACGGCCCGGCCTCCGTACCACCCCCGGCGGCGGGCTCACCGGCCGCCGCGGTCTCCTGCCCGTACGCGGGCAGGGGGCGGGTCTCCGCTTCCGGCGGGGTCGGGTCGGCGGCTCGCCCCGCGTCCGCCGGGGCCGCGCCCAGGAACTGCGGGCCCTCGTACTCCGCGGCAGCGGGCTCGTACTCCGCGGCAGCGGGGTGGCGCGGGCGGCTCCACCACTGCGGTCCGGGCGCGGCGCCCCGCGAGTTGCCCTCGTCCATCTTCTCCCCACCGTTCGCCGGAGGGCGCACGGCATCGCCGGAGGATGCGCGGCCCACTGGAATTCAACCAGGTCTGCGCGGGCGTGCGCAGGGGGCCCGCACGGGGTCAGCGCCGGGCGGCGTCCGCCGGCGGCGCGCCCGGTGCCGGATGGCCCGTGCGTATCAGCGGGGGCAGCGGCGGCGCCGCGGACGGGCGCAGCAGGGAGACCTCCCGCACCGGCACGGCCGCGGAGGAGCCGGGACCTGCCGAGCCGCCCTGGGAGGCGGTGCGGGCGAGGCGCCGGCGCTCGTCGCGCGCGGTGGCGCCGGACGGGGCCGAGAGGGGCGTGGTCGCCGTGCGGGGATTCTCGGCTCGGGGGCTCTGCGGGCCCGTGACCGAGGCCAGCGGCGAGGCGCCGCCGAGGGCGAACGCGGCGAGCGAGACGGCCCCCGCGGCGGCGAAGGCGATCCGCCGCCCGCGTATGCCGCTGCGGGGCGGCTCGGGCATCTCGTGGATGCGGAAGCCGCCCTCGCGGGGCCGGGCGCCCGCGCGGAGGCCGCCGGGGACCAGCCCGAGGGACACCCGGGCCTCAGCCCGGGCGGCGGGGCCGGCTTTTCCCGGCCCTCCGGCGCCCTCGCGGCCCTCCGGGCCCTCGGGGCCGGCCCCGAGGGGCGCCCGGGGGTCGCCGCCGGCCAGGCCCTGGAGCCGGGCCAGGAAGGCGTCGGAGAGCGGCGGGAGCGCCGCCTCCGCGAACACGCTTTTGAGCCGGCGCTGAGCGTCGGCTTCCGCTTTGCAGGTCCAACAGGTGGCGAGGTGCGCCAGCACCCGCTCCCGAGAGTCGTGTCCCAACTCCCCGTCGACCAGGGCCGCGAGGCGGTCGCCGAGGTGGTGCTCGGCGGGGGACTGACCGCCTGAACCGGTCACGCGATCCCGACCTCCCCACCCAGAGGAGCGACGGCGGCCACGCCCGCCACCGCACGCTGCTCGGCCCGGGCGGCGGGCGAGCGGTGCTGGAGGGCCTTGCGCAGGTGGGAGCGGCCGCGGTGGATGCGGCTGCGGACCGTGCCGAGCTTCACGCCGAGCGTCGCGGCGATCTCCTCGTACGAGAGTCCTTCGATGTCGCACAGGACGACGGCGGCGCGGAACTCCGGGGCGAGCGTGTCCAGCGCCTGCTGGACGTCCGCGTCGAAGTGGGTGTCGTTGAAGTGCTGCTGGGGGGAGGGCTCGCGGCTGGGGAGCCGCTCCGCGGCGTCCTCGCCGAGCGCGTCGAAGCGGATGCGCTGGCGGCGCCGGACCATGTCCAGGAAGAGGTTGGTGGTGATGCGGTGCAGCCACCCCTCGAACGTGCCGGGGGTGTACGTGGAGAGCGACCGGAAGACCCGGACGAAGACCTCCTGGGTGAGGTCCTCGGCGTCGTGCTGGTTGCCCGTGAGGCGGTAGGCCAGGCGGTAGACGCGGGCGCTGTGCGTGCTGACGATCTCCTCCCAGGTGGGAGGCGTCCACGCCTGCGAGTCCGCATCGGTGGCGAAGGTCGCGGTCTGTGCGGAGTCGGTGGCGCGCGAACGGTCAGCGGTCTTGGTCACGGATTTCGGCTCGCCGGCGGACCTGCGAAAGCGCCTCAGCACTCCCCGACGGTCGTCGGCCGCAGCCGCACCTCCCCTGTCGGCTCTGGTGGTGTCCAGTAGAGCCCCTACCATATCCATCCCGCCCGTTAGCTCCGGATAAGGAAATTTGACCTGCATTTGGCCTTGATCCGCTCGGCCTGCCCGGTCCCTTCTCTGCGGTCCTCCCCGAGGTCCTCCGGAGCCCCTCCGCTCCGGTCCCTTCCGGTCAACGCACGGTCCCATCTGCGGGTTCCCGTGGTCAGCGGATACAGTCACGGTTGCGACGACTACGGGGACAGGAGAGGGCCATTACCGGCAACCGGCAGACGAGCTGGGCGTTCGCCGACGCGTTCGTCGCCGAGGACGAGGCGCTGCGCTGGGCCCGGGACCGGGCCGTGGAGGCGGGCCTGCGCTCGGTGTCGTCCGGCACCGGCGCCGCGCTGCGCCTGCTCGCCGCGGCGGTGGACGCCAAGGCGGTGGCCGAGATCGGCACGGGCACCGGTGTCTCCGGCATCCACCTCCTGCACGGCATGCGGCCCGACGGCGTGCTGACCACGGTGGACGCGGACCCCGAGTGCCAGCAGTTCGCCCGGCAGGCGTTCCGCGCCGCGGGCTTCGCGGGCAACCGCGCGCGCTTCATCCCCGGCCGCGCCCTGGAGGTGCTGCCGCGCCTCGCCGACGGCGGATACGACCTGGTGTTCTGCGACGGCGACCGGCTGGAGTGCCTGGACTACCTAGCCGAATCGTTGCGCCTGCTGCGGCCGGGCGGCCTGGTCTGCTTCGAGGGCGTCTTCGCCGACGGCCGCACGGTGGACGCGGCCGTCCAGCCCGCCGAGGTGCAGCGGCTGCGCGAGCTGCTGCGGGCCGTGCGCGAGTCCCGGGTGCTGGTGCCGTCGCTGCTGCCGGTGGGCGACGGCCTGCTGTGCGCGGCGCGGCGCGGCTGAGCCCGCACGCGAACGCGGCGCGGGCCGCGTACGCCGGGCCCCCGCCCCGGCGCCGCGGAGGCGCCGGCACGCCCCGGACGCACCGCCCCCGGACGCACCGCTGCCCCGGCAGCCGGTGCGGACCGGCTGCCGGGGCAGCGTAAGAACGGTGGTTCGGCGCGCGTCAGCCGACAACCTTCTTCAGGGCGTCTCCGAGGGCCTCGGCCTCGTCCGGGGTCAGCTCGACGACGAGCCGACCGCCGCCTTCGAGCGGAACCCGCATGACGATGCCCCGCCCCTCCTTGGTCACCTCGAGCGGGCCATCGCCCGTCCGCGGCTTCATGGCCGCCATGCTCGTTCCCCTTCCTGAAACCAGCTCATCGTCAGCCGACGGCCCCACGACAGGCCCGCGTCACCGGCATCGAACACATTGCTTCCAGGCCATTATCTCGCATCGCGTGACCCAATGACCAACATCGGTCCGTATCCCTTCGGCAACGCGATCACGCAAAACCACTCAATTCGGCGATCGGACTGCGATACTGCTCCACCCTTGCCGTGTATTCATGGCCGGTTTCTTTGACGCAGGTCACATGCCGGGCGCCGGTGATCTCCGGCATGCTGAGCCCTGAACGCCGCCCGCAGGGCTTGCGACGAGGGAGGGAAACGCACCATGGCCGACTCGGTGCTGTACGAGGTGACGGACGGGCTCGCGACGATCACGCTGAACCGTCCCGATGCGATGAACGCACTGAACACCGACACCAAGGCCGCCCTGCGCGACGCCCTGGAGCGGGCCGGCGCTGACCCCGCCGTACGGGCGGTGCTGCTCACCGGCACCGGGCGCGCCTTCTGTGTCGGGCAGGACCTCAAGGAACACGTCGAAAATCTCGCGGCCGACCGGGAGAACGGCACGCGGCTGACGATGACGACGGTCAAGGAGCACTACAACCCGATCGTCACGGCCATCGCCGGCATGCCGAAGCCGGTGGTCGCCGGCGTCAACGGCGTCGCCGCCGGCGCGGGGGCGGGCTTCGCCTTCGCCGCCGACTACCGCGTCGTCGCCGACACCGCCGCCTTCAACACCTCCTTCGCGGGTGTCGCGCTGACCGCCGACTCGGGCGTCTCCTGGACGCTGCCCCGCCTCGTCGGCCACAGCCGGGCCTCGGACCTGCTGCTCTTCCCGCGCACCGTGCCCGCCCAGGAGGCCTTCGAGCTGGGCATCGCCAACCGGGTCGTCCCGGCGGCGGAGCTGGCCGAGCAGGCGCGGGCCGTCGCCCGGCGGCTGGCGGAAGGACCCACCGGCGCCTACGCCGCGATCAAGGAGTCGCTCGCCTACGGGGCGGGGCGGCCGCTGACCGAGGCCCTGGCCAAGGAGGACGAGCTGCAGGGCCGGGCGGGGGCCTCGGAGGACCACGCCATTGCGGTGGACGCGTTCCTGAAGAAGGAGAAGCCGAGGTTCGTCGGGCGCTGAGTACGGCTTGAGCACGGTTCGGCACCGCCGGATCTCACCGTACGGGTTGCCGGAGGAGCCGCCGGTCAGCGACCCGCGAGCTCTCTCGCATGGCATCCCGCCAGGTGGTCGTTCACCAGCCCGCACGCCTGCATCAGGGCGTACGCCGTCGTCGGCCCGATGAAGCGGAAACCCCGCTTCTTGAGCTCCTTGGCCAGGGCCGCCGACTCCGGGGTCGACGGCGGCACGTCCGCGGCCGTGCGCGGAGCGGCGGCCCGCCCGGGGGCGTAGGACCAGATGAGGGCGTCGAGCTCGCCGGGCGCCCACTCCGCCGCCACCCGGGCGTTGGCTATCGCGGCCGTGATCTTCGCACGGTTGCGGATGATGCCCGGGTCGGCCAGCAGCCGCTCGGCGTCGGTCTCCGTGAACGCCGCCACCTTGGCGATGGAGAAGCCGGCGAAGGCGGCCCGGAAGCCCTCGCGGCGGCGCAGGATCGTCAGCCACGACAGGCCGGACTGGAAGGCCTCCAGGCACATCCGCTCGTAGAGGGCGTCGTCGCCGTGCACGGGACGGCCCCACTCGGTGTCGTGGTAGACGCGGTAGTCCGCCGCGGACTCGGCCTCCAGGCCGCCCCACGGGCAGCGCCGCAGGCCGTCCGGGCCGGTGATCAGGGTGCCGCTCATGCCTTCTTCTCCCCCTCGTCGTCGCCGTCGCCGCTGCCGACCCGGCCCTTGGCCTGCGCGCCGCCGCCCATGGCCGCGGCCTGCGCCCCGGCGAGGGCCGCCTCCAGCTCGGCGATGCGGGCGTCGCGCTCGGCGAGCTCCGCGCCCAGGCGGTCCAGCGCCTCGTCGGTCTCGGCCATGCGGTAGCCGCGCAGGGCCACCGGCAGGCGCAGGGTGTCGACGTCGGCGCGGGCCATGGGGCGGTCGGCGGGGAGCGGCCAGACGGTGCGGTCGCCGGCGGCCTCGGGCAGCGCCGCGCCGCTCCCGCCGCCGGCGACGAACAGCGCGACCGCGGCGACCACCACGACCAGCGCGATGAGCAGGAACCAGAACACGACCATCTCCCCGGGAACACGGACTGCGATTCCGTCCACCCCGATCGTGCCATGCCGCACTGACGGTTAAGGTCGCTGGCGGACCACCGAGAGGGAGTAGGGACATGCTGCGGCTGGGACGACGCGAGTTCGATGCGCACGAGCCGGTGATCATGGCGATCGTCAACCGGACGCCGGACTCCTTCTACGACCAGGGCGCGACGTTCGGCGACGAGCCCGCCCTGGCCAGGGTGGAGCAGGCCGTCGCGGAGGGCGCCGCCATCGTCGACATCGGCGGGGTGAAGGCGGGCCCGGGCGAGGAGGTGACCGCCGAGGAGGAGGCGCGGCGCACGGTCGGCTTCGTGGCCGAGGTCCGCCGGCGCCACCCCGACGTGGTGATCAGCGTCGACACCTGGCGGCACGACGTGGGCGAGGCGGTGTGCGAGGCCGGCGCCGACGTGCTCAACGACGCGTGGGGCGGCGTGGACCCCAAGCTGGCCGAGGTCGCGGCCCGTTACGGCGCGGGCCTGGTGTGCACGCACGCGGGCGGCGCGGAGCCGCGCACGCGCCCGCACCGGGTGGAGTACGAGGACGTGATGGCGGACGTCCTGCGGGTCACGCTGGGGCTGGCGGAGCGGGCCGTGGCGCTCGGCGTGCGGCGCGACGGCATCATGATCGACCCGGGTCACGACTTCGGGAAGAACACCCGGCATTCGCTGGAGGCGACCCGGCGGCTCGGCGAGATGACGGAGACGGGCTGGCCGGTGCTGGTCTCCCTGTCGAACAAGGACTTCGTGGGCGAGACCCTGGACAAGCCGGTGAAGGAGCGCGTCCTGGGCACGCTGGCGACGACGGCCGTCTCGGCGTGGCTGGGCGCGCAGGTCTACCGCGTCCACGAGGTGGCGGAGACGAAGCAGGTCCTGGACATGGTGGCGTCCATCGCGGGCCACCGGGCACCTGCGGTGGCCAGGCGGGGTCTGGCCTGAGGCGCGGGCGGTTCGCCACCGCCGGGCCGCCCCTTCGTGGCCGCGCGCCGCTGCGGCGGAAGGAAGATGCCCGCCGCAACGGCGGCACGCCACCGTGGCGAAGGTCCGGCGGAATGCGCAGCTGCCGCACCCCGCGCGTCCTTCACGGCCCGCCGCGGGCGACTACGCCCCCGCTTCCTTCGTGACCAGCCGCACCGCCTCTTCCACGTCGTCCGTGACGTGGAAGAGGTGCAGGTCGTGCGGGCCCGCCTTGCCCTCGGCGACGATCGTGTCGCGGAACCAGTCGACCAGCCCGCGCCAGTACGCCGAGCCGAAGAGCACGATCGGGAAGCGCGTGACCTTCTTGGTCTGGACGAGGGTGAGCGCCTCGAACAGCTCGTCCAGCGTGCCGAGTCCGCCGGGCAGGACGACGAACCCGCTCGCGTACTTCACGAACATCGTCTTCCGCACGAAGAAGTAGCGGAAGTCGACGCCCAGGTTGACGTACGGGTTGAGCCCCTGCTCGAAGGGCAGTTCGATGCCGAGGCCGACGGAGACGCCTCCGGCCTCCGTCGCCCCCTTGTTCGCGGCCTCCATCGCGCCCGGCCCGCCGCCGGTGATGACCGCGAAGCCCGACTCGACGAGCCCGCGCCCGATGGCGACGCCGGCCTCGTACTCCGGCGAGTTCCGCGGCGTGCGGGCGGAGCCGAAGACGCTGATGGCGGGCGGCAGTTCGGCGAGGGCCCCGAAGCCCTCGACGAACTCGGACTGGATGCGCATCACGCGGAAGGGGTCCTCGTGGACCCAGTCCGCGGCCCCTCTGGTGTCCAGCAGGTGCTGGTCCGTGGTGCCCGCCTGCATCTGGCCGTACCGGCGTACCACCGGCCCCCGGCGCTGCTCCCGCTGCGCGCGCGATCCTTCGGGATGTGCCATGCCGTGCTCCCTCCGCTGCAGATCGTTGCTGTTCAGCGTAGGCCCACGGGCAGCGTTACCCGGCAGGTCACCCCGAAGGTCAGCCGGCCAGCCAGGCCCGCAGCCGCTCCTCGCAGTCGTTGATCAGCGAGGCGCGGACGCGTTCGTCCCGCTTGTGCGCGAGGGTCGGGTCGCCGGGGCCGTAGTTGACGGCCGGCACGCCGAGCGCGCTGAAGCGGGAGACGTCCGTCCAGCCGAACTTGGGCTTGGGCGTGCCCCCGACGGCCTTGATGAACGCGGCGGCGGCGGGGTGGGACAGGCCGGGCAGCGCGCCGGGCGACTCGTCGTCCACGACGAGCTCGGCGACGCCGCAGTCGGCGAAGACCTCGCGGACGTGCGCCAGGGCCTCCGCGGGGCTGCGGTCGGGCGCGTAGCGGAAGTTGACGGTCACGGTGCACGCGTCGGGGATGACGTTGCCGGCGACGCCGCCCTCGATGCGCACGGCGTTGAGGCCCTCGCGGTACTCCAGCCCGTCGATGACGGGGCGGCGCGGCTCGTAGGCCGCCAGCCGGGCGAGAACGGGCGCGGCGGCGTGGATCGCGTTGCTGCCCATCCAGCTGCGCGCGGAGTGGGCGCGCTCGCCGGTGGTGCGCAGGTGCACCCGCAGGGTGCCCTGGCAGCCGCCCTCGACCTGGGCGTCGGAGGGCTCCAGGAGGACGGCGAAGTCGGCGGCGAGCCACTCGGGGTGGGCGTCGGCGACGCGGCCGAGGCCGTTGAGGTGGGCGGCGACCTCCTCGTTGTCGTAGAAGACGAAGGTCAGGTCGCGGTTGGGGTCCGGCACGGTCGCGGCGATGCGCAGCTGGACGGCGACGCCGGACTTCATGTCGCTGGTGCCGCAGCCCCACAGGAAGCCGTCCTCGTCCAGCCGGGAGGGCACGTTGCCGGCGATGGGGACGGTGTCGATGTGGCCGGCGAGCAGGACGCGCTCGGCGCGGCCCAGGTTCGTGCGGGCCACGACGTTGTTGCCGTGGCGGTCCACCGTCAGGTGCGGCAGCGCGCGCAGGGCGTTCTCGATGGCGTCGGCCAGGGCCTTCTCGCTCCCGCTGACCGACGGGAAGTCGACCAGCCGGGCGGTGAGGGCGGCGGCGTCGAGGGACAGGTCGAGTGCTGCGTCATCCATGCGGCGACTCTAGCCCGGCCGGTGCGGGCGGGCCCGGGCCGGAGGGTGGAGCCCGGGCGCCGCCTGCGCTCTCCAGTAACGTGGGCCGCATGTCCCGGATCTTCGTCACCCGGCGTGGCCGCGTGTTGCGCATCGCGGCCGCCTGCGCCGTGCTGCTCGCACTGATCGGCTACGGGATCGCCCAGCTGGTGACGGCCGGGCCGGGGGCGCCGCGCTGCACGGTGCGCGCCGACGGCGCCTCGTACTCCCTCTCGCCCGAGCAGGCGGTGAACGCGGCGACGATCTCGGCCGTGGGGGCCGAGCGCGGGCTGCCGGAGCGGGCCGTGACGATCGCCCTGGCCACGGCCATGCAGGAGTCGGGGCTGCGCAACATCCACCACGGCGACCGGGATTCGCTGGGGCTCTTCCAGCAGCGCCCGACGCAGGGCTGGGGCACCGCGCGGCAGATCACGGACCCGGTGTACGCGGCGGGGAAGTTCTACGACCACCTGGTGGAGGTGCCGGGCTACTCGCGGCTGCCGCTGACGGTCGCCGCGCAGAAGGTGCAGCGCAGCGGCTTCCCGCAGGCGTACGCCAAGCACGAGCCGGACGCGTCGCTGCTGTCGTCCGCGCTGACGGGCCGGGAGGCCGCGGCGTTCACCTGCACGACGAGCCCGGGCGACGGCAAGAAGGGCGACGTGGCGGCGGTGCGCGCCAAGCTGCGCCGCGAGTTCGGCACGGCGGCGGTCCCGGCGGCGGACACGCTCGCGGCGGGGGCCGGCAGCGGTGCGGTCGCATCCGGGGGCGCCGCGGCGCGGACGCTGACGGTGCCCGTGCCGGACAAGGCGCCCGGTCCGGGCGAGCCGGCCGGGGGCGGCCGGGAGCGGCGGGGCTGGCAGCTGGCCTCGTGGGCCGTGGCGCACGCGGGCGAGCTGCGGATCGAGCGGGTGTCCTTCGCCGGCCGGGTGTGGACGGCGGCGGATTCCCGGAAGGGCTGGCGCGAAGAAAAGGGCGCCAAGGACACAGAGGGCACGGAGGGTGCCGGCGGGGCCGCGGGGACGGGCTCCGCGGAGGGGAACGCCTCGCTCGGCGTACGCATCACCACCACCCCGTAGACGCTCACGAGTGCGAGCGCACCCCCTGCCGGGGGTATGCACAACAGCCCCGCGCGATTGCCGGGCACCGTCCGTCCCAGGCGTCCGCCTTTCTTGGAATTCCCTTGTGACTAAAGGCTTGTAAGCCTTCCCGACAGCCGTACTACGAGTCCGTTTTGCCCCGCTTTTAGGGGGACAGATAATGCGACGCATTACCAATTCTTTACCGTGGCGCACCGCAACCTTCAGCGGATTCACGCGGTAGTCACTGCGTCCGCACGCCGGACAGCCAACGTCCTCTAACTCCGCCAAAGGAGCATCATGTCCCTCCCCCTGACGCGTCGGATCGCCCGGGCCGCCCTGCTGGTAGCCGCCGGTGCGGCTCCCGTCATCGGTGCGGCCGGAGCGGCGAGCGCCGCCCCGCAGGCTCCCGACCTGACGAGCGGCCTGACCGCAGTGGACGGCGCGAACCTCGGCACCAACGTGGACGCCGCCGCCCACAAGGCCGGGGACACCGTGACGGGCGTCGGCACCAGCGCCATCAAGACCACCGTCCCCGGTGCGGCCGACGCCACCGGCAAGGCCGCCAAGACCGCCGCCCCCGCCGTCCAGAAGGTCGCCGGCGAGGCCGCGGGCACCACCTCGGGCCTCGCGGGCCAGGCCACCAAGACCGCGGGCGGCCTCAACGCCAAGGGCCTGCCCGTGGGCGGGCAGCTCCCGATCGGCGGCTGACGCAGCGCACGCACGGAACGCCGAGAGGGCCCGGGAGATCTCTCCCGGGCCCTCTCGCGACGTCTGCTCCGTCTGTTCTGGCCGCGCCCGCGCCTACGACGCGCTCAGGCGGCGGACCGCGGCCTCCACGCGCTCGTCGGTCGCGGTGAACGCGATCCGTACGAACCGCTCACCCGCCTCCCCGTAGAACACGCCCGGCGCCACGAGGATGCCGTGCTCGGCCAGGGCGGCGACGGTGTCCCAGCAGGGCTCGTCCCGCGTGGCCCACAGGTACAGCGACGCCTCGCTGTGCTCGATCCGGAAGCCCGCCGCCGTGAAGGCGGCCCGCAGGGACTCGCGCCGGCGGGCGTAGCGCGCCCGCTGCTCGGTGACGTGCGCCGTGTCCCCCAGGGCCACGGCCGTGGCGGCCTGCACGGGAGCCGCGACCATCATCCCGCTGTGCTTGCGGACCTGGAGCAGCTCGCCCAGGACGGCGGGGTCGCCGGCGAGGAAGGCCGCGCGGTAGCCGGCCAGGTTCGAGCGCTTGGAGAGCGAGTGGACCGCGACGATGCCCTCGTACGAGCCGCCGCAGACGTCCGGGTGCAGGACGGAGACCGGCTCGGCCTCCCAGCCCAGCTCCAGGTAGCACTCGTCGCTGAAGAGCAGCACCCCGTGCTCCCGGGCCCACGCGACGGTGCGGCGCATCTCCTCGGCGCTCAGCACGCGGCCCGTGGGGTTCGACGGGGAGTTCAGCCAGAGCAGCTTGAGGCCCGTGGGGTCGAGCTCGGTCGGCTCGTCGTAGACGACGGGCTCGGCGCCCGCGAGGCGCGCGCCGACCTCGTAGGTCGGGTAGGCCAGCCGCGGGTAGGCGACCTTGTCGCCCGCGCCGAGGCCCAGCTGCGTCGGCAGCCAGGCCACCAGCTCCTTGGAGCCGACGATCGGCAGCACGTTGGCGTGCTCCATGCCGCGGGCGCCCAGCCGCCGCTCCGCCCAGCCGGTCAGGGCGTCGCGCAGCGCGGGCGTGCCCCACACCGTGGGATAGCCGGGGCTGTCGGACGCGTCGGTGAGCGCCTGCCGGATCAGCGCGGGGACGGGGTCGACGGGGGTGCCGACCGAGAGGTCCACGATGCCGTCGGGGTGGGCGGCGGCCTTCGCCTTGTACGGGGCGAGCCGGTCCCAGGGGAAGACGGGGAGGCGGGAGGAGACTGCGCTCACGGTGTTCGCTCTCTTGCTCTGGGGGTGACCGGTCCGCCGGGAGGCGACCGGCCCGGGGGCGGCCGGTGAAACGCCGCGGCCCCGCACGGCGGGCGGCCGTACGGGGCCGTGGTGGCCGCGGGGTCAGTGCTCCGGGTTGATGTCCGCGGGCAGCGCGGCGATGAACGGGTGGTCGCGCTCGATCAGGCCGAGCTTCGAGGCACCGCCGGGCGAGCCGAGCTCGTCGAAGAACTCGACGTTCGCCTTGTAGTAGTCCTTCCACTCCTCGGGAGTGTCGTCCTCGTAGAAGATCGCCTCGACGGGGCAGACCGGCTCACAGGCACCACAGTCGACACATTCGTCCGGGTGGATGTACAAGGACCGGGAACCCTCGTAGATGCAGTCGACGGGGCACTCCTCGATGCACGCCTTGTCCTTCACGTCGACACAAGGCTGCGCGATGACGTAGGTCACGCTGTCGTTCCTCCTCGGTAGGGCTCATCTCGCGCGGGAGCGCGGCGTCGTCGATGCCCACACCTAGTATCTCCGTTCCCGGGCACTTGACGAACAAGAGGGGCGAGGAGAGCTGTGGAATTCACCACGGGCGGACGGCTGGAAATCAGGATCAGTACCGCTGATGTGGGAAAAAGGGTATCCGTACGCCGGCTGAACCCTTCGGGAGGGTCCGCGGAGCGATTCACGGACACCGTCGGCGTCCTCACCTCCTGGGAGGGCGGCGTGCTGCGGATCACACGGCGGACCGGAGAGATTGTCACTTTCGACGAGGCCTCGCTCGTCGCCGGCAAGGTCGTGCCGGGTGCTCCGCCCCGGCGGCGCGGTCCGGCGGCGACCGTGCGCGAGCTCCAGGAGACCGCGGCCCGCGGCTGGCCGGCCCGGGAGACCGCGCGCCTCGGCGAGTGGACCCTGCGCGCCGCGGGCGGCTTCACCGCCCGCGCCAACTCGGCCCTGCCGCTCGGCCCTTGCGGGCTGCCGCTGCCGGAGGCCGTCGACCGCGTGACCGCCTGGTACGCCGAGCGCTCCCTGCCCGCCAGGATCCAGATCACCACCGGCGACCCGGAGCAGGACGCCCTGCTGGACGCCGAGCTGGCCCGGCGCGGCTGGACGACCGAGCGCCACGCCCTGATGCGCACGGCCGCGCTCGCCCCGGTCGCCGACGCCACGGCCCCCACCGGCCGGGTGCGGCTCTCCCGCACCGCCGGCGAGGACTGGCTCGCGGCATACGGGCGGACCGGCGCGAGCACCGAGGACGCCCTGGCCGTGCTGGGCGGCGGGCCGTCGGTGTGGTTCGCGACGGTACGGGACGAGGCCGGCGGTCCGGTCGCCGTGGGCCGGTGCGTGATCGACGGCCGGTGGGCCGGCTTCTCCGCGGTCTCCGTCGGCCCGGACCACCGCCGGCAGGGCCTGGCCACCGAGATCATGGCCCGCCTCGCCGAGCAGGCCCTCGGCGAGGGCGCCTCCGCGGCGTACCTCCAGGTGGAGACGGACAACGGCGCGGCGGGGGCGCTCTACGACGAGCTGGGCTTCACGACGCACCACGCGTACCACTATCGCCGTGAGGCGCAGCGGTAACACCGCTTGCGGTGATCGCGGATCCCGCCGGACCCTCGCCGCCGGGGTGCGGCGCCGTGGCGGCGGGAAAGAGAACCCGGCCGTGACGGCGGCGCCCGGCGGCGGGGACGCCTGCCCCGTACGGGGGAGAGGCCCGGCCTCTTTCTCCCGCCGCCACGGCGGTCCGCCACCACGGCGAGGGTCCGGCGGCACGCACACGCACCGGAACCGGCGCGCACTATAGGAACTGCGGAGGCAGCCATGTACGACACCAGCGAACGCCGGCAGCGGTTCGCGGAGGCCGCGCGCGAGGCGCGGCCCGACCTCGCCCTGCTGTGCCTGCTGATCGCCGGCGAGGCCGACCCGGAAGCGGGCGAGGAGACGGTCGACGCGGCGCAGATGGAGCTGGACCGGCTCGCCGGGCTGCTGCCCGCCCTGGGCCGGCAGGCGGGCCCGCGGCGCTGGGCGGAGGCGCTCGCGGAGCTCCTCGGCGAGCGCTGCGGCTTCCACGGCTCCCCCGCCGACTACCGGCGGCTGGAGTCCTCGCTGCTCACCGAGGTGCTCCGGCGCCGGCGCGGGCTGCCGATCCTGCTGTCCGTGGTGTGGATGGAGGTCGCGCGGCGGGCCGGGGCGCACGTGTACGGGGTGGCGCTGCCGGGCCACTTCGTCGTCGGCTTCGGCGAGCCGTACGGGCAGCACGTGCTGGCCGACCCGTTCGACGGCGGCCGGATCCTGTCCGAGGAGGAGGCGGGCCTGCTGGTCGCGGGCGCCACGGGCGCCCCGCTCGCGCCGTCGATGTTCTCCCCGGCGGAGACGGGCGAGATCGTGCTGCGGGTGCTGAACAACATCCGCGCCTGGGCGGCGGCCCGGCCCGAGCGCAGCGACGTCCAGCTGTGGGCCGTCGAACTGTCCCTGCTGCTGCCCAGCCACCCGGCCAGGCTGCGCTACGAGCGCGCGGAGCTGCTCGTGGAGCGCGGCGACTTCGTGGGCGGCGCGCACGAGATGGAGGAGTACGCGGAGGTCATCGACGCGCTGGAGCCGGTGGTCGCGGAGACGGTGCGGCGGCAGGCACGGGCGGCCCGGGCGATGCTCAACTGACCGCCCGGGGAGCCGGGCTCACAGCCAGCCCTTGTCCCTCGCGATGCGGACGGCCTCGGCGCGGTTGCGGGCTCCGGTCTTCTGGATGGCCGTCGAGAGGTAGTTGCGGACGGTTCCGTTGGACAAGTGCAGCGCCCTGGCCAGCTCCGCGTTGGTCGAGCCGTCGGCGGACGCGCGCAGCACCACCCGCTCGCGGTCGGTCAGCGGGTTGGCGCCCTCGGCGAGGGCGGCCGCCGCGAGCGTCGGGTCGATGACGCGCTCGCCGCGCAGCACCCGGCGCACGGCGTCCGCGAGCTGGGCCGCGGGGGCGTCCTTGACGAGGAAGGCCTCCGCCCCGGACTCCATCGCCCGGCGCATATAGCCCGGGCGCCCGAAGGTCGTGAGGATCACGACCCTGAGGAAGGGCAGCTCGCGGCGCACGAGGGCGGCCGCGTCGAGCCCGGTCATCCCGGGCATCTCGATGTCGAGGAGCACCACGTCCGGCCGGTGGGCGCGGGCGGCGGCGAGGACCTCGTCGCCGCGGGCCACCTGGGCGACGACCTCGATGTCGTCCTCCAGCCCCAGCAGCGCGGCCAGCGCCTCGCGGACCATGGCCTGGTCCTCGGCGAGCAGGATTCTGATGGGGCGTCGGGCGCCGGGGCCGGCGGACTGGTGCTGGTCTGTCACCCCGACAGGGTAGGCCGCTCCGGGGCGAGGCTGTGTGCCGACGGGACGAATGCCCGCAGGCGGAACCCGCGGCGCGGGCCGGGGCCGGTCTCCAGCCGGCCGTCGGCCAGGGCGAGGCGCTCGGAGAGGCCCGTGAGGCCGTTGCCGTGGGCGCCCCCGGGGCCGCGGCCGTCGTCGACGACGGTGAGGCAGAGCTCGTCGCCCTCCTGCGTCAGCGCGATCTCGCAGCGGCGGGCGCCGCTGTGCCGGACCACGTTGGTCACGGCTTCGCGGAGCGCCCACGCCAGGGCGCCCTCTTCGTCGGGCGCGAGGCCGGGGTGGGCGGTGGCGGCGCCGGAGACGTCGGCGGCGATGCCGGCCGCGGCCAGGGCCGTGCGGGCTCCGGCGAGCTCGGCCTCCAGCGTGGGGCGCCGGAAGCCGCTCACCGCCTCCCGGACGTCCACCAGGGCCTGGCGGCTGACCCGTTCGATGTCGGCGACCTGCCGGGCCGCCTGTTCGGGCTTGCCGGGCAGCATCCGCCCGGCGAGCTCGCTCTTGAGCGTGATGAGCGACAGGGAGTGGCCGAGCAGGTCGTGGAGGTCGCGGGCGAGGCGCAGCCGCTCCTCGTTCGCGGCGAGGTGGGCGACCGTGGCGCGGGCCTCGCGCAGCGCACGGGTCGTCAGGGCCATCTGCCGCACCCCTATCATCGCGAAGCCGCCGAGCAGCGCCGGGATGGCGAGCTGGGGAAGATATTCGAGGGCGCCCGGCGTGATCGCGCCGAGTCCCGCCAGTACCCCCGTGACCAGCGGAATCAGAGCGCGCGACAGCTTCGTCGGCAGGACCGCGCCGGTGGCGACGCAGGTGTAGACGAAGAGGACGAGCCAGGCGCCCCCGAGTGTGAGGGTGAGCACGGTCGCGAGGAGCACCAGCAGGGCCAGCGAGATGAGCACGCGGCCGCGCTCAAGGGGCCGGGACGTGTGCCGGAAGACCAGGGCGAGGTAGCCGGCGACGAAGGCCAGGAGGCCCGCGCCGCCGAGGACGTCGCCGGTCAGGGTGTGGTGGTCGCCGAGGAGGTCCTCGACCGGCGCCGCCATGTAGGCGAACCAGATGCCGATCCAGATGAGCTTGACGATCACCTGCTGGCGGTTCTCGGGCTCCGTGCCGATGCCGACGGTGTACGACGGGTCGTCGTGGACCTCCATGGCGGCCCGCCATGGGTTCCAGCGCCGTGATCCTTCGGCCATGTCCTTCGCCCTGCCCTCTTCCGCTACCGCTTCCGGCCGCCGTCAGCCCTTACGGGTGTCCTTGCGGTACAGCCAGGCTGCCATGCCCGCGAACAGCGCGAGGTAGACGAAGAGCAGCGCCACGTGCTTCAGCTCGGGGGCGTGGGCCTGCTCTATCGAGCGGCCGAGCCCGGCGTAGGCGTAGGTGGGCGTCCACTCCGCGACCTTCTGCAGCCACGTGGGGAAGGTCGTGGTCGGCATCCACAGGCCGCCGAGCATCGACAGGCCGAAGTAGATGATCATCGTGATGGGGCGGACGGCGTCGCCCGTGGCGAGGTAGCCGACGGCCACGCCGAGCGCGGCGAAGACGATGCTGCCCGCCCAGATCGCGCCGACCAGCGCGAGCCACTGCCAGGCGGCGTCCATCCGGACGTCCTTGACTGCGGCGGCTATCGCGAAGACCACCAGGATCGAGGGGAGCGAGACCACGGCGGCGGAGGCGACCTTGGCGGTCACGTAGCCGCGGCCGGGCAGGGCGGTGAGGCGCAGCTGGCGCACCCAGCCCTTCTCCCGCTCCTTGGCGATCCGCTCGCTGTTGCCGACGAGGACGGCGGTGATCGCGCCGAAGGAGGCCATGGAGACCATCATCAGCAGGGGCAGGGTCAGCCCGGTGTCCCCGACGATCTCGGTGTTGCTCGCGCCGCCCGCGATCATCAGATAGAGGCCGGCGGGGTAGAGCACCGAGAAGAACATGAACTTCTTGTTGCGCAGGGTGCGCGTGATTTCGAGCTTGATCAGGGTGTTCATCAGAGTGCGCCTCGCGAAACGGATCCGAGCACTGCGGTGCGGCTGTGGTTGCGGCCGAGGGTCCGGGGGTTGTCCCCCGGGGAGGTCTTCACAGGGCCGCCTCCTCGGCGGTGGCAGCGTCGGTGATGGCGATGAAGGCCTGCTCCAGGCCGAGGCCGGCGACCTCCAGGTTGCGCGGGTAGAGACCGAGGCCGTAGAGGGCGTGGACGGTCGCGTCGGCGTCGTGCGACTGGATGCGCACGGTGCGGCCGGATATCTCCAGGGAGGACAGGAACGGCAGCTCCCGCAGGGCGGCCTCGCCGATGTGCCCGTCCAGGTCGAAGACGATGCGGCGGGCGCCGGCCTTGGCCTTGATCTCGGCGGCCGAGCCGTCCGCGAGGACGCGCCCGCGGTGCAGCACGATGACCCGGTCGGCGATGGCGTCGGCCTCTTCGAGGTAGTGCGTGGCGAAGAGGATGGCGCGGCCGCTCTGCGCCTGCTCGCGCATCACGCTCCAGAAGGCCTGCCGGGCCGAGACGTCCATGCCGGTCGTGGGCTCGTCCAGCACGATGAGCTCGTTGGCGCCGGCGGTCGCGAGGGCGAACCGGACACGCTGCTCCTGGCCGCCGGAGAGCTTGTTGACCTTGCGGTCGGCTATCCCGGTCAGATCGGCCGCGGCGAGGACCTGGTCGACGGGGAAGCGGCGCGGGTGCAGGTCGCAGCCGAGCTTGACCAGCTCGCGGACGGAGACCTCCTCCATCAGGCCGCCGGACTGCAGCATCGCGCCGACCTTGCCCTGGGCGATGGCCTGCTGCGGAGTCGTGCCGAAGAGCTCGACACGGCCGGCGTCGGGGGTCCGCAGGCCCAGCAGCAGGTCGAGGGTGGAGGACTTGCCGGCGCCGTTGGGGCCGAGCAGGGCGACGGTCTCGCCCGGATACAGCTGGAGGTCCAGATCCGCCACGGCGCGCACCGCGCCGTAGCTCTTGCTCACGTTCTCGAAGCTGACCACGGGGGCGCCGGTGCGGCGCCCTTCCCCCGTGTACGTTCCTGTGGTGGTCATGCAGACCATGTTCCCTGGTCAGCGGGGCCCGGGGCAGTGTCAGGCGTACGGACCTGACGATGACAGATGTCATGCCCGCCGGTGGACGAGACGGCGCGGACGGGCAGCGGAGAGCCCCCGTGCCGGCGGGCACGGGGGCTCTCTTCGTACGCGGACGGCCGCCGCGGGCGATCAGCTCAGCGGGATGGTCCCGACGCGCTCGGCGGGCGTCTTGCCCACGAGCGCCTTGCGCAGGGCGCCGACGACGTCCTGCGGGGTGACCTCGGTCTTGGTGCCGTTGCCGCGCTGGATGAGGACGCCCTTGAACGCCGTGCCGTACAGCTCCTTGATCGCTTCGAGGTCGTAGTTCTCGACGAGCTTGCCGCCGACCTCCTTGACGCCCAGGATCTTCGGCAGCGAGCGCTCCGGACCGAACTGGATCTTGTGGAGCGGGTCGGTCTGCACGGTGACGAGACCGGACATCGCGGGCTGCGCGAACTCCTTCATCATCCGGTCGACCTCGGCGTTGGTCACCTTCGGCTGCTGGCTCGTGCTCGGCAGCTCGACCGGGGTCTCCTGGCCGGTGGCGGCACGGTCCTTGTACGCCTTGGCGACGGCCGCGACGCCCTTGTCGCCGTCGATGCCCTGGTACGGCTTGCCGTAGACCGCCACGGCCTTGCCCGGCTCGAACTTGATCGTGCCGTCCTTCGCGCCGCCCGCCTCGCCCGCCAGCGTCCTGAGCGCGTTCGCGATCTTCTCCTCGTCGGCGACGATCACGGGCTCGGCCGTACGGGTGCCGCCGATGAGCGAGGGGATGACGGTCAGCGGGTTGTAGTCCCGGCCGGCCACCGCGCGCACCGTGGCCTGGGTGTCGATGGACAGGCCCGCCACGGACGGCTTGAGCTCCGCCTCCTTGCCGCCGACGGAGACCTTGAGCGGCTTGGTCGCCCGGTCGCCGAGCGCGGAGTCGAGCTTCTGGACGGCCTGCTCCTTGGAGGAGCCGCCGATGTTGACGCCGAGGACGGTGGTGCCGTTCGGCACGTCCGCGTGGTCGAGCACCAGCCCGGCCACGTACGCGGCACCGACCAGGCCGACCACCGCGCCGCCCAGCAGCACGAGCTTGGAGCGGCCCTTCTTCTTGGGCTGCGCCTTCGCGGGTGCGCTCTTCGGCGCGCCCTTGGCGGCACCCTTGGCCGGAGCGCCCTTGGCCGGAGGCGGGGGCACCGCACCGGGCGAGGGCACCTTGGGCTTGGGCACGGCGACGCGCGGCGCGCCGCTGTCCACGGACTTCCCGGCCTGCGCGGCGGCGCCCGGCCCGGGCGGCGGCACGGCGGGCACGCCGCCGCTGACGAGCGTCTCGCCCCCGGTCCGGCCGCCGGCCGCGGGGGCCTTGGCGCCGGCCCCGGCCTTCTTGCTGCCGCCCTTCGCGCCCTTGGCTCCCTTGCCGCCCTTGGGCTGCTGCGGAGCCTTGCCGGGCGCCGCAGCAGGGGCGGCGGCCGCGGCCGCCTGCGCGCCGGCGCCCGGCGCGGGCACGCGGGGCACGCCCTCGTGCGGCGTGTCCGTACGGCCGAAGCCTGCGCCGCCGGGCGCGAACGGGTCCGGCTGTCCCATGGCGGGTGCGGGGAACTGCTGCGTGCTCTCCGGCTCGGTCCACTGCGCGCCGCCGCCGGCGGGCGCACCCGGAGCCGGGGGCTGCATGATGCCCATCGAGCCCGTGCTCATCGGGTCGCCGGGCCAGGGGGCGCCGCCGCCCGGGGCGGGCGGCTGCGGCATCGAACCGGTCGTCTGCGGGTCGCCCGGCCACGGCGTGGAGGCCGTGGTGGAGGGGCTGCCCGGCCAGTCGTCCACGGGCGCGCCCGGAGCCGGCGCGCCCGGAGCCGGGGCGGCTGCAGAGGCCGGCGAGCCGCCCGGCCAGTCGTCGTCCGCACCGCGGCGCTGTGCCATGCCGCCGCCGGCACCGCTGCCGGAGACCCCACTGCCGGGAACGCTGCCGGGGACGCCGTTGTCAGGCATGCCGCCGGGCACACCGGCGCCCGGAATGTCGTTCATACCCGCGTTCATACCCGCGTCCCACGGGGTCGCACCCGTGGTCGAGGCGCCGCCGGGCCAGTCGTCCTGTGCACCGCGGCGCTGCGCGGGGCCGCCCGCCTGAGGAGCGGCGGAGTGCGTGGTGTCGCGCTGCCAGCCGTTGCCCGGGTGGCCCTGCTGCGGGGCGGGGCCGGAGCCGGTCGCCTGGGTGTCACCCGGCCACGGCGCACCGCCCATGGCCTGCCCCGCGGAGGGGGCCGGGGCGGCGTCGCGCGGGCCGGAGTGCTGCGGCGCTCCCGCGCCCGCGGCAGCGGCGCCCGCCTGACGGCGCGGCAGTTCGGCCTTGCGCACGCCGGCCGGAGGAGGCGTGCCGCCGGACTTGCGGGGCGCGAACCAGTCGCTGGCCTTCTCGCCCTTGCCGCCGCCCTGGTCCGCGGAGCCGGTGCGGTCCTGCTGCTTGCGGCCGGGAGGCGTCGCCGGGGCGGGCCGGCGCGGCAGTTGGGCCTTGCGCTCGCCCGCCGCCGCGCCGCCGGCAGCCGCACCGCCGCGGGCCGGAGCCTGCTTGGCGGAAGCGGAAGCGGAAGGGGCGGCAGAAGAGGCGGATGCCGAAGGGGCGGCCGGAGCGGAGCCGGGCGCCTGCCCGGTGCCGGGCGCGCTCGCGGAGGCGCCCTCGCCGTCGACGGGCGTGCGCATGATGACCGGCGGGATGGGCCGCGAGCCCGGGATGTTGATGCGGATCCGCGTCGTCAGCGTGGTCTCGGTCTTGGGCTCTTCGGGCCTGGAGGCCCCGGCCGTGCGGCCCTGGTCCTCACTGCCGTACGGAGGGGTCCCGGACGGGTAGGCGGCGCCACCGCGGCCCTGGGGCCCGGAGGACGAACTGTCAGATTCACGGCTCAAAGCAGGTTCTCCCGGTTAGCTCCGCCGCCCGTCATGACCTCGCTCGGGCGGCTCGGCGGCGCGCACCACCATACTGGGCACCGCGCACACGCACTTGACGACCGCCGGTTCACGACGGCGGCCGGGAGCGCGCTGCGTGCCCGCGCGCCGCCGGCCCGTCACGGGACAAGTCCGGCAGATGCCGGATGACCAGGTGGCGAACCGGACGACACTCAGGCGGAAATCGTCACGTCACTTGCCAAGTCGGACCGAAGGTCCGTCCGGTTGCGGCAGTTTCGGGACAGTGGCGCACATCACAGCGAGGGCCATCCCGCCCAGCAGGAAGACCCACGAGCTGATTCCGGCGCCGAAGAAGAAGTCGCCCTCGGGGCGGCTGGAGGTCATCAGCATGACCGCCACGACCCAGCCGCCCGCGGCCACCGCCCCGCCGGTGCGGGTGCCGGTGGCCGTCACCGCGCCGTAGCTGAGGCCGGCGACGGCGAGCAGGGCGAGCGACAGCCCGCCGGGGAACCAGCCGCCCTGGGTGAGCGATCCGGCGAAGCCGGTGGCGGCGCCGAGGAGGAAGAGGCCGAGGTACGCGCCGACGCGCCCGGCGGTCACGGGGGTGGTCATGCCGCTCACGCCGTCACCCCGGCGAACAGGTCGTCCTCGCGCGGGCCGGCGGCTTCGCCCCGGACCAGCTTGTAGTACTCGTCGGCGAGGATCGGCTGCCCCAGGTCGTTGGAGAGCGCGAAGAACGGGCCGTCCACGGCGATCTGCGTGGCGTGGGCACGCATCGCCGCGGCCTTGGCCTGTGCGTGGCCCGCGGTCGGGATGGCGGCGGTGACCTCCTCGTCGGGGACGACGCCGGGGACGTCGGCCGGGGAGGCGATGCCCGGGAAGGGGAGCTCGCGGCCCGCGGCGCGCAGCCGCGCGAAGCCCTCCTCGACGACGGACAGGGGCACGCAGTTCCAGTAGACCTTGGCGATCTCGTGGGGGTCGCCGAGGTCGCGGCGGAAGGCGGGCTCGCCGGCGAGCTCGGCGGCGCGCATGGCGACGCGGTGCGCCTGAATGTGGTCGGGGTGGCCGTAGCCGCCGTTCGGGTCGTAGGTGACGAGCACCTGCGGGCGCACCTCGCGAATCACCTCAACGAGGGACGCGGCGGCCTCGTCCACGTCGGCGCGCCAGAAGCAGCCGGGGTGGTCGTTCTGCGGGGCGCCCATCATTCCGGAGTCGCGGTAGCGGCCGGCGCCGCCCAGGAGGCGGTGGTCGGTGACGCCGAGCTCCTTCATGGCGGCGGCGAGCTCCCCGGCCCGGTAGGGGCCCAGCCGGTCGTCGCGGTCGGCGGCGAGGTGGGCCAGCTCTGCGGGGATCACCTCGCCCTCTTCGCCGAGCGTGCAGGTCACGAGGGTGACGTGGGCCCCTTCGGCCGCGTACTTGGCCATGGTCGCGCCGTTGTTGATGGATTCGTCGTCCGGGTGCGCGTGCACCAGGAGGAGCCGGCGACCCGGCAGGAAGGAGCTGTCGGTCATGGGACCAGCCTACGAGTCCTGCGGGCCCGGCGGAGCCCCGCCCGCGGACCCGGGGCGCACACCCTCAGAACTTGATGCCGCTGATCACATCGGTGGCGCTCTTGGTGACCTGGTGGATCGTCGGCCCGAGTGACGAGCTCGCCAGATAGAAGCCCAGCAGGACGCAGACCGCGGCGTGGCCGGCCTTCAGCCCGGACTTCCGGCACAGCATGAAGACGACGATCGCCAGCAGCACCACCGCCGAAATCGAGAGTGCCACGGCGGTTCACCTCCAGATACGCGCGGTTGAGACGCATGAGACGGATGACGTTCGGACGGATGACTCGCGAGACTTATCGGCTATGCGTCCGTGATCATAACTTTCCGGAGCGTGACCCAGCACTGGGTGCATGGGGGCAATTCCGGGGCGCACGGCGGATTCTCGCCGCTCCGCCGTAGGCTCGGCGCCATGACCAGACAAGTCTCGTTCCCGCGACAGTACGCCCGTACGCAACGGTTCTCGCTCGGCGCGCCGCGCGCGTTCACGGTGTCACCTGACGGAACCCGTGTCGTCTTCCTCCGCTCCCGTTCCGGGACCGATCGCACGGGTGTCCTGTGGGTCCTCGACCCCGCGTCCGGACGGGAGTTCCCGGCGGCGGACCCGGCCGTCCTGCTGGCCGGCGCCGCCGAGGAGCTGTCGGCCGAGGAGCGGGCGCGCCGCGAGCGGCTGCGCGAGGGCTCCGCGGGGGTCGTCGCCTACGCCGTGGACAGCGCGGCGGAGTTGGCGGCGTTCGCGCTCTCCGGGCGGCTCTTCGTGACGGAGCTGCGCGGCGGCACCGCCCGTGAACTGGACGTTCCCGGCCCCGTGGTCGACCCGCGGCCCTCCCCCGACGGCCGCCGGGTGGCCTATGTCGCGGGCGGCGCGCTGCGGGTGGCGGACGTGGAGCCGGCGGGCGGAGCGGCGGCGGGGGAGACCGCCGACCGGGCCCTGGCCGAGCCCGACGGCCCCTCGGTGACCTGGGGCCTCGCGGACTTCATCGCGGCCGAGGAGATGCACCGCCACCGCGGCTTCTGGTGGGCCCCGGACGGGGAGTCGCTGCTGGTCGCGCGGGTGGACGAGGCGCCGGTGCGGCGCTGGTGGATCGCCGACCCGGCCAATCCGGAGCGGCAGCCCGCCGAGGTGGCCTACCCCGCGGCGGGCACCCCGAACGCCGAGGTGACGCTGGCCGTGCTGGGCCTGGACGGGAGCCGCACGGACGTGCGGTGGGACCGCGAGCGCTACCCGTACCTCGCGCAGGCGCACTGGTCGGCGGGCGGTCCCCCGCTGCTGCTGGTGCAGTCCCGCGACCAGCGGCGGCAGGCGTATCTGTCCGTGGACCCGGGGACCGGCGCCACGAGCGTGCTCCATGAAGAGGACGACGCAAAGTGGCTTGAATTGTTCCCCGGTGTTCCCGCCTGGACTCCGGACGGGCGCCTGGTGCGCATCGCCGACGAGGACGGCGCCCGCGTGCTGGTGGTGGGCGACCGGACGCTCACCGACGGCCGCCTGCACGTGCGCGCCGTGCTCGACGTGGGCGACGACGACGTGCTGGTCTCCGCCTCCGCGGGGCCGGACGCGACCGCTCCGGAAACCGGAGAAGCGCACGTCTACCGGGTGGGCGAGCAGGGCGCCGAGCGCGTCTCGCAGGAGCGCGGCTGGCACTCGGCCGTGCGCTCGGGGGCGGTCTCGGTGCTCGTCTCGGCGGTACCGGAGCGCGCCGGGGCCACCGCCCGGGTCCTGCGCGACGGCGCGGAGGCGGCGGTGGTGCACTCGTATGCCGAGGCGCCGGTGCTCACCTCGCGCGCACGGCTCACGGAGGCGGGCGCGCGCCGGATCCCGTGCGCCGTTCTGCTGCCGACGGGCTACCAGGAAAGTGACGGTCCGCTTCCGGTGCTCATGGACCCCTACGGCGGCCCGCACGGCCCGCGCGTGGTGGCCGGGCACAACGCCCACCTGACCTCGCAGTGGTTCGCCGACCAAGGCTTCGCCGTGGTGGTCGCCGACGGCCGGGGCACCCCGCACCGCTCCCCCGCCTGGGAGAAGGCGATCCACCACGACTTCGCGGGCGCCACCCTGGACGACCAGGTCGAAGCCCTGCAGGCGCTGGCCGGGGAGTTCCCGCTGGACCTGGGCCGGGTCGGCATCCGCGGCTGGTCCTACGGCGGCTACCTCGCGGCGCTGGCCGTGCTGCGCCGCCCCGACGTCTTCCACGCGGGCGTGGCGGGCGCGCCGGTGACCGACTGGCGGCTGTACGACACGCACTACACCGAGCGCTACCTCGGCCACCCGGAAGACCACCCGAAGGTGTACGACCGCAACTCGCTGGTCACCGCGGAGGGGCTGGCGGAGGCGGCGGACCAGGTCCGTCCGCTGATGATCGTGCACGGTCTGGCCGACGACAACGTGGTCGCGGCGCACACCCTGCGGCTGTCCTCGGCGCTCCTCGCGGCGGGCCGGCCGCACGAGGTGCTGCCGCTGTCGGGCGTGACGCACATGACCCCGCAGGAGCAGGTCGCCGAGAACCTCCTGCTGCTGCAGGTCGACTTCCTGAAGCGGTCCCTCGGCATGAAGTAGCCCGTGCTCCGGCCCGGTGACCGGAGCACCGGGCCGGAGCACCCGGCGGCCCCTCAGGCTTCCCGCCAGGGGCCGCACGCGGCGTGCCCGGCTTCCTGTCAAGCACGCCGCGTCGTCGATCCGCTCATCGTTCGCTCAAGAAGTGCGCTCCGCCCGGCCGCTGTCGCGCAGCCCTCTTGACCCGACCCTGAATCCGTTGTCAAAGTCCGCTCAACCCTCCGCGCGGGAACGGCATCCGCGAGGGATCGACACGACGACAGTGCGGGGGATCGAACGCGATGACGAGTCCTTCCCCGGCCCCGGTGGCACCACCGGGGCCGGCCGGCAGATCACCCGGACAGCTGATGCGGCGGCGTTTCAAACGCGACCGTCCGGGTGTCGTATCGGCCTACGTGGTGACGTTCTTCTTCCTCGTCGCGCTGGCCGCGCCGCTCATCTCGAAGCTCTACGGCAGGAATCCGACGCAGACCTACGGGCTGGACGAGCCGGGTCTGCTCAACGAGTACGGCTATCCGGTCAAGCCCAACGGGGGGATTTCCGGGGACTTCTGGTTCGGTCTCGAACCCACCCTCGGCCGGGACGTCCTGACGCAGCTCGTCTACGGAATCCGTACCTCGCTGCTCATCGCCGCGGCGGCGACCGTCCTGTGCGTCGTGACGGGCGTGCTCATCGGAGTGACGGCCGGATATCTGGGCGGCCGGACCGATTATCTGCTCGGCCGCTTCATCGATCTGCTGCTGGCATTTCCCAGCCAGTTGTCGTTCATCGCCTTCACGCCGGTCGTCTACTCCCTCTTCGTGAGCCCGGAGAAGGAGACCCCCACCTACCTGCGGGTCCTGACGCTGATCCTGGTGCTGTGGGTGCTGGGCTGGATGGGGCTGGCGCGGCTGCTGCGGGGGCAGGTGCTGAGCCTGCGGGAGCGGGAGTTCGTCGAGGCCGCGAAGGTCACCGGCGCCTCCCCCTGGCGGATCATCACCAAGGAGCTGCTGCCCAACCTCTGGACGCCGATCCTCGTGCAGTCCACCCTGATGCTCCCGAGCTTCGTGACCATCGAGGCGGGGCTGTCCTTCATCGGCGTCGGCATCGTGGAGCCCACGCCGGACTGGGGCCGGATGTTCGCCAACGGCGCCCACTACTACGAGAGCGACATCACCTACATCTTCTTCCCCGGCCTCGCCATGATCGTTTTCGTGGTCGCCTTCAACCTGCTCGGGGACTCGGTCCGGGACGCCTTCGACCCGCGGACCGGACGCTGAGGACGTGCACGCAAGAACCCGCTAGCGACGGACAGGCAGGTGCATCGATCCATGAAGCCCACGACGCGACTCCCCAGGAGCAGGGGCCGCAGGAGCAGAGGCCGCCTCGCCTCCCTCACCGCCCTCGCGGCCGGCGCCCTGGTGCTCTCCGCGTGCAGCAGCGGGGGCGGCGGAGGAGGCGGGGACAAGAGCGCGGGCCCCGGCGCCGACAAGAACACCTCCGCCAACTACTCGATCGGCACGAAGGAGGACTCGGCCGGGCCGGCCCCCGAGGTGCCGGGCGCGAAGAAGGGCGGCACGGTCGGCGTCCTGCAGCGCGACGCCTTCGTCCACCTGGACCCCGGGCAGATCTACTACAGCGACATGCTCGCCAACCAGCTGCTCTACAACCGCACGCTCACCTCGTACAAGGTGGACGACAAGGGCCGCGTGAAGGTCGTCGGCGACCTCGCGACCGACGCGGGCACCGCCTCCGACGGCGGGAAGACCTGGAAGTTCACCCTCAAGGACGGCCTGAAGTTCGAGGACGGCTCGCCGATCACCTCCAAGGACGTGCGCTGGGGCATCGAGCGGCTCTACGCGTCCTTCGAGACCGACGGCCCGCTGTACATCCCCCAGTGGCTCTCCGGCGACGGCACCGACTTCCGCAAGGCGCTGCCCGACGGCCCGTACAAGGGCGCGCACCTGCCGTCGTCCGTGCTGGACACCCCGGACGACAAGACGATCATCTTCCACTTCCGGCTGCCGCACGCCGACACGCCCTTCGCGACCGCCATGCCCAACATCGGCCCCGTGAAGGCGGAGAAGGACGGACAGCGCAAGTACGACAACGCCCCCTTCGCCTCCGGCCCCTACAAGGTCGGCGACTACAAGGTCGGAAAATCCCTCACTCTCGTCCGCAACGACAACTGGGACCCGAAGACCGACCCCATCCGGCACCAGTACGCCGACCGGTTCGAGATCAGCTTCGGCCACCAGTACGCGGACTCCACCCGGCGCTTCCTCGCCGACCAGGGCTCCGACAAGAACACCCTGTCGTTCTCGAACGCCGTCGCCCCGGAGATGACGGAGAAGGTCCTCGGCCAGGCCGACACCAAGGCCCGCCGCTTCGTGGAGATCCAGCCGTACGTGGACTACATCAGCTTCAACATGGACCGCCTCAAGGACGTCAGCGTCCGCAAGGCCCTCGCCTATGCGATGCCCAACGGGCAGATCCTCCAGCAGATGGGCGGCGCCACCGCCGGCGTCCTCGCCACCAACTACCTCTCCCCCGCCATGGACGGCTACAAGCCGACCGACCCGTTCGGGAAGAAGGCCAAGCCGGCCGGCGACCCGGACAAGGCCCGCGAACTGCTCAAGCAGGCCGGCAAGGAGGGCCAGGAGATCGTCTACGCCTACCCCAACACCGACCTCCAGCAGAAGGTCTCCGTGGTCGTCACCCAGGCCCTGGAGCGGGCCGGCTTCAAGGTGCAGAAGAAGGAGATCGACGCCAACACCTGGCGGACCGCGATCGCCGAGGTCAAGAACAAGTTCGACATCTACCGCACCTCGTGGGGCGCGGACTGGCCCGTCCCCTCGACCGTCGTGCCGCCACTGTTCGACGGCCGGCAGATCGCCGACGGCTCGCAGAACTACGGCCACCTCAACAACCCGGCCGTCAACGCCGAGATCGACCGCATCAGCGTCCTCCCGGACGTGAAGAAGGCCGCCCCCGAGTGGCAGAAGCTCGCCGACAAGATCTTCACCGAGGACGTGCCGGGCGTGCCGACCTTCTACAACACCCTCTTCTCGATGTGGGGCTCGAACCTGGGCGGCGTCCGCTACCAGCCGGTCTACGGGACGGTCGACCCGACCGGCGTCTACGTGAAGTAGCCGGCCGTGCTGCGCTTCCTCGCCCGCCGCTCGCTCGGCGCCCTCGTCATCATCGTGCTCATCAGCGCGATCACCTTCGCCCTCTTCTTCGCGCTGCCCTCGCAGCCGGCCCTGATGTCCTGCGGCAAGAACTGCACCCCGGACGCGCTCGCCCTGATCAACAAGAACCTCGGCCTGGACGAGCCCGTGCCCGTGCAGTACTGGCACTACATGGCGGGCATCTTCACCGGCCGCGACTTCACCGTCGGCCACTGCCCCGCCCCCTGCTTCGGCTACTCCTTCTCCAACCAGCAGCCGGTGTGGGGCACCATCGTGGACCGCTTCCCGACGACGCTGTCCATCACGCTCGGCGGCGCCGCGGTCTTCCTCGTCACCGGCGTGGGCATCGGCATGATCGCCGCGGCCTTCCGGGGCACCTGGGTCGACAAGGCCGTCAGCTCCCTGTCCCTCGTCGGCAACTCCCTGCAGATCTACTTCGTCGGCGTCATCGCCCTCGCCGTGCTCGTCAGCGGCCTGCACTGGATGGACAACCCCGCCTACCACCCGATCACCGAGGACCCCGTGAAGTGGTTCACCGGGATGCTCATCCCCTGGCTGGTGCTGTCCATCATCTTCATCGCCAACTACAGCCGGATGACGCGCTCGCAGATGATCGAGCAGCTCGGCGAGGACCACGTGCGCACCGCCCGCGCCAAGGGGCTCGGGCGGCGCGCGGTCTTCTTCCGCTACGCGTGGCGGGGCGCGCTCGCGCCCATCGTCACGATCTTCGGCATCGACCTCGGGTCGCTCTTCGGCGGGGCGATCATCACCGAGTTCACCTTCAGCCTGCACGGGCTGGGGCGGCTCGCGGTGTCCTCGGTGAGCGAGACCGACCTGCCGACGCTGATGGCCGTGATGCTCGTCGGCTGCACGGCGATCGTCGTCGCCAACATCGTGGTGGACGCCGCGTACGCCTTCATCGACCCGCGCGTACGGCTGGCCTAGGGGGCCCGCGTGACCGCATTTCTCTCCGTACGGGACCTCAGCGTCCGCTTCTCCACCGAGGACGGCACCGTGCACGCCGTCGACGGCCTGTCGTTCGCCCTGGAGCGCGGGCGCACGCTCGGCATCGTCGGCGAGTCCGGCTCCGGGAAGTCCGTCACCAACCTCGCCGTGCTCGGGCTGCACGACCCGCGCACCACCGAGGTCCGCGGCGAGATCCTGCTGGACGGGCAGGAGCTGACCGGCGCGCCCGAGTCCGTCCTGGAGAAGCTGCGCGGGAACAAGGCGGCGATGGTCTTCCAGGACTCCCTCACCGCCCTCTCGCCCTACTACACGGTCGGCCGGCAGATCGCCGAGCCGTACCGCAAGCACACCGGGGCGTCCCGGCGGGAGGCCCGGCGGCGGGCCGTCGAGATGCTGCGGCGGGTCGGCATCCCGCAGCCGGAGCTGCGCGTCGACGACTACCCGCACCAGTTCTCCGGCGGGATGCGGCAGCGGGCGATGATCGCGATGGCGCTGGTCTGCGATCCCGAACTCCTCATCGCCGACGAGCCGACCACGGCGCTCGACGTCACCGTGCAGGCGCAGATCCTCGATCTCCTCAAGGAGCTCCAGCAGGAGACGGGGGCGGCGATCATCCTCATCACGCACGATCTGGGCGTCGTCGCCGGCACCGTCGACGACCTGCTCGTGATGTACGCGGGCCGGGCCGTCGAGCAGGGGCCCGTACGGGAGGTGCTGCGGGCGCCCCGGCACCCGTACACCTGGGGGCTGCTGGGCTCCATGCCGCGGCTGTCCGCCTCCGTCGACGAGCCGCTCACGCCCATCCCGGGCACCCCTCCGAGCCTGCTCGCTCCGCCGCCCGGGTGCCCCTTCCATCCGCGGTGCGGGTACGTCTCCGACGTGGGCGGGGACCGGTGCCGCACCGAGCGGCCCGGGCTGCCGCCGGGGCGGGGGGCCGCCTGCCACCTCCCGGAGGAGCGGCAGCGCAGCGTGTTCGAGAACCAGATCATGCCCCGGCTCGGCTGAGGAGAGGCGCGCGCCATGGACGAGAACAGCCCCCGGGGCGGCGAGCCGCTGCTCGTCGCCGAGAACCTCACCAAGCACTTCCCGGTGCGCGGGGGGTTCCCGGTCCGGCGGACCGTGGGCGCCGTGCGGGCCGTCGACGGCATCGACCTGACCGTACGGGCCGGGGAGAGCTTCGGCCTGGTCGGCGAGTCGGGCTGCGGCAAGTCCACGACGGGCCGGCTGCTCACCCGGCTGCTGGAGCCGTCCGCCGGACGGGTCCTCTACCGGGGCCGGGACATCACCCACGCGAGCCGCAAGCAGCTCGCGCCCGTGCGCTCCGAAATCCAGATGATCTTCCAGGATCCGTACTCGTCGCTGAACCCCCGGCAGACGGTGGGGAAGATCATCTCTGGTCCGATGGAGATCAACGGCATCGCCCCGCGGGGCGGGCGCGAGGCGCGCGTGCGGGAGCTCCTGGAGACCGTGGGCCTGAACCCCGAGCACTACAACCGCTTCCCGCACGAGTTCTCCGGCGGGCAGCGGCAGCGGATCGGGGTCGCGCGGGCCCTCGCCCTCGAACCGAAGGTCGTCGTCGCCGACGAGCCGGTCTCCGCGCTGGACGTCTCCATCCAGGCCCAGGTCGTCAACCTGCTGCAGCGGCTGCAGCGGGAGCTGGGGATCGCGTTCCTCTTCATCGCCCACGATCTGGCGGTGGTGCGGCACGTCTCGCACCGGGTCGCGGTGATGTACCTCGGGAAGATCGTGGAGGTCGGCACGCGGGAGGACATCTACGGGCGGCCGCGCCACCCGTACACCCACGCCCTGCTGTCGGCGGTGCCGGAACCGGTGCTCGGGGGCGGCGCGGCGGCGCCGCGGGAACGGATCCGGCTGGCCGGGGACGTGCCGTCCCCGATCGCGCCGCCGTCGGGGTGCCGGTTCCGCACGCGGTGCTGGAAGGCGCGGGAGAAGTGTGCGACCGAGTCGCCCGCGCTCGTCCGTGCGGACGACTCGGCGGAGGGCCACCTGTCAGCCTGCCACTACCCGGAACCGCCAACGACAACGCCCCGCCCCTGAGGGGGCGCGGGACGCGGGGCGCCCCACCCGCCGCAACGGCGACCAACCACAACGACGCAGCCCGGCGGTGCCGAACCGGCATTGTCGCCGGGCGACACCCGAAGGCCTTGCCCCAGGCAAGAAAACCCCGCCGCAACGGCGATCAACCACATCGACGCAACCCGGCGGTGCCCGACCGGCCCAGGTCGCACGGCACCGCCGGACACCCCGGCGGGGGCCGAGCGCCGTCGCGGCGGAGGATTGTCGCCAGGCGACGACAACACCGCGAGCAGCCAGCCCCTTGCCGCAGGCAAGACAACCCCGCCGCAACGGCGACCAACCACAACGGCACAGCCCGGCGGTGCCCGACCGGCCCAGGTCGCACGGCACCGCCGAACACCCCGGCAGGGGCCGAGCGCCGTCGCGGCGGAGGATTGTCGCCAGGCGACGACAACACCGCGAGCAGCCAGCCCCTTGCCGCAGG